>DATLLB010000346.1:0-17860 GCA_035538075.1 Enhygromyxa sp. | reverse complement strand
GGGGTGGTCGCACCGCCGGCGGTCGCGTTCGACGAAGCCGAGCTCTCGCCGATGGCCCGCAGCTTCTGGCAGGACGACGTGCGCGTGAGCAACGAGCGGATGCTCGCGGAGCTCGGGGTCACGCTCGCGTACCCGGACTATCGCGCGGGGCTGCAGGCGCTCGCACGCTCACGCGAATAGGCCCACCACGCCGAGCACGATCGCAACCGCCAGCGTGTAGCGGGTGTAGCGGGCCATCTGGGCGTCGTCGATCCGCTGCGCGAGCGGTCGACCGAGGCGGTTGCCGACGATCAACCCGAGCGCGACCGCGATCATCTGCGGCACGTGCCCGAGCGTGATCATGCCCGCGCTCGCGTAGGTGCTCATGCGCACCAGCTGGACCGCCAGCGCGCCGGTGGCCGCGGTTGCGACGAAGCTGCGACCGGCGAGCCCCGCCGACATCAGCGTGGGTGGCAGCAGCACTCCACCGCCGCCGCACGAGCCAGCCAAAAAACCGACCCCGGCCGCGCCGGGGACCAGCGCTCGATGACCGAGCGTGCTCGGGATCCAGCCGAACGCCTGCGCGACCGCCAAGCTGGTGCTCAGCAGCAGCGCGAGCGCGAGCACCGACTCCGGCACGCTCGCGGCCAGCAAGCTGCCGACGATCGCTCCCGGCATCGCGCCGAGAGCGAAGCGTCGCGCGACCTTGCGATCGATGTGCTCGCGATAGCCGAGCGCACGATGCAGATGACCGACCGCGAGCGCAGGCGCGGCCACGACCAAGGCCGATGACGGCCCGAGCAGCGGCGCGAGCACCAGCGTCAGCAGCAATCCGCCGCCGAAGCCGGTGATGGTGTTGAGCACCCCCGCACCAACCCCGAGCAGGACCGCGAGCAGCAGGACCAGCGTCGTCACGAGCGTCACGCCCTAAAACTGGCGCTGGCCGGGCGCGACGGCCAATCGATTGTTTTGGCGCTTGTGATAAGAACTGTTTATGTACACCGAGCTGCGCCATTTCGTGCTCATCGCGGAGATCGGCAACTTCACGCGGGCGGCCGCTCGCGCTCACCTCACGCAGCCGGCCCTGAGCGCGTCGATTCGTCGGCTCGAGCAGCACATGGGCGCGCGGCTGCTCGATCGCGGGCGCGGTGGGGCCAAGCCGACGGCCGCGGGCGCAGCGTTGCTGCCTTTCGCTCGCGCTGCGCTGGCGGCGATCGAGGCTGGCGAGCGAGCGGTCGCCGAGCTCGAGGGTCTGCGCGCTGGCGAAGTGCGGCTGGCCGCAGGCGCGACCGCGTGCACGTACCTGCTGCCCGAGGCGCTGGCCCGCTATCGCAAGGCCCACCCGAACATCCGCTTCTTGCTGCGCGAGACCACCACCGACGAGGCCCTCGACGCGCTGCACTCCGGGCACATCGACATCGCGATCATCAGCAACGCCGACGGTGAGCCGTGGTTCACCGACGAGCTGATCGTGGTCGCGGCCCCGGACTTCGAGCGTCCGGCTGATCTCGCGCGCGCGCCGTTCGTGGCCTTGCGCCGCGGGACCACCAGTCGCGAGCTGATGGACGCCGTGTTCCCCGAAGCCGACGTGGTCATGGAGCTGGGCTCGATCGCCACGGTCAAGGGCAATGTTCGCGCGGGCATCGGGCTCGCGCTCGTCAGTCGTCACGCGGTGGTCCGCGACCTCGCCGAAGGCTCGCTGGTGCGGGTGGCGACCGAGCTCACGCCGATCCCGAGGCCGCTCGAGCTGGTGCACCTCGGCGCCGAGCGGCTGCCGCCGGCAGCGGCCGCGCTGCGCAAGTTGTTGTTGTCGCCGCGCGGTCGACCGCCTCGCTTGTCGCGTCGCGCTGCGTGAGCGCCAATCGTGCGGGCTCGTCGCGAAGCGGGTGGTGCTATGTCCCGCTCGTGGAGTTCAACGCCGAGCGATTCACTCGTGCGGTCCAGCAGCGGACCGGTATGGATCATCAACGAGCCGCCGTGACGATCACGGCCGCGTTCGAGGCGATCGGTCGTGCGCTGGCGGCTGCGGCGATCGACTCGGTCGCCGCGTTGCTGCCCGATCCGCTGGCCGAGTCGCTGCGTCGTGGGGCCGCGTCGCCCGGCGTGGGCGACGTGCTGGTCGATCTCGCGGTCGAGGAGCACGTCTCGCTCGGCGTCGCCAAGGAGCAGGTGCAGGTCGTGCTCGAGCAGCTCGCCGCGAGCGTCGACGATCCGACCCGAGCGCAGCTCGCCTCGCTGCTGCCCGAAGAGCTGTCGAGTTGGTTGCAGCCCTGGCAGCCGCCGCCCGAGCGCCACGCCCGAGCCGCGGTCGGTCGCGAGCACACGCTCGCCAGCGGACGTCCGGGCAGCGAGCACCCGCTGCACGAGGCCGGCCGCGATCGAGGGCAGCACGACTCGATCGCGCTGACAAGCGATCCGCACGTCGACACGCGGCTGTCGAGCACACGCGGGATCGCGAGCGAGCGCAATCAGTCCACGCTCGCCGACGGTCGCCCCGGCAGCGAGCACCCGGTCAGCGAAGGCCACGACTGATCGGCAACGACAGCCCGAATCACAGCGCGAGTAGACCGAGGCCGATCGCGAGCGCCGAGAACAGCAGCGCCATGCCGCCGTAGTAGATGACGGTGGTAGCGATCCCGAGCCCCCGCGCCCAGTTGACCGAAGTGCCGGGGTGATGCCCGAGCGCCCGATACTGGCGGCGAAGCTTGCTGCCCTGATACCAGGCGAGCGGCCCGGTGATCCAACCGAAGCCGAAGAAGAAGCCCGCGGCCGCGACCATCAACCACAGCTGAC
The DNA here is from genome assembly GCA_035538075.1 of Enhygromyxa sp. Taxonomy (GTDB): domain Bacteria; phylum Myxococcota_A; class Polyangia; order Nannocystales; family Nannocystaceae; genus Plesiocystis. The sequence continues at coordinate 15,088 of DATLLB010000346.1, read as the reverse complement.
CGTTGTCCTCGAGCGTGCTCAGCTCGTTCATGCCGGACATCGGCGTGGGCACGTAGACGTGCGGCGGCGCAGTGCCTTGCCCGTAGCTCACGTAGCCCTGGGCTCCCGGCGGCGGCGGGTAACCAGGCTGGCCATAGTCCTGGTTGTAGCCCGAGCCCGGCTGCCCGTAGCCGTATTGGGGCTGTCGCCCGTGGGGTTGGTGCGGGTTGCCGAAGTAGGGGTCAGTCATGGCGGTGCGGAGCGGCAGCCGAACCGAGAGAGCGTGCCGCGATTCCCTCCCGAGTGTACGCCCGATCGCATGCGCTCGTAGAGCGCGCGCAGCGAAGCTACCATGCCGGCGTGATTCGTCCTCGCTCGGCCACGCTCATCCTGCTCGCGCTCGCGTCCGCCTGCTCGTCGAAGGGCTCTGCGCCCGCGCCTGCGCATGGGGCCGCCGACGCCAAGACCGAGCTTCGCATGGAGGAGGCCGCCGACGAGCGTGAGTCCCAGCGTGCTGTCGAGCCTGCCAACGCGAGCCCGCCCACGCCCGCGAGCGAAGAGGTCGAGGCCGGAGCCGCCGCGAAGACGGCCGACCAGCAGCACTCGCGCGTGCAGGTCGGCGAGCCGATGATCAACGGCGGCCTCGATCGCGACATCATCCGCCGCAAGGCCCAGGATCACGAGGCCGAGCTGCAGGCCTGCCTCGCCAGCGATCCCACGCTCGCCGGCAAGCTGACGGTGAAGCTCAGCGTCGACGCGCGCGGCCTCGTGAAGGACGTCGAGCTCGGCAAGGACAGCGAGCTCGACGATCGCGAGCTGGTCGACTGCATCCTCGAGCACATCGCGACGTGGAGCTTCGCCGGCGAGGCCACGGGTGCCGCGACCGTCGAGCTCGCGCTCTCGCTCGGACCTGCGCAATGAATCAGTCCACGAGCGACGTGTGCATGGCCGCGAGCAGCCGCGAGGCCTCGTCGCTGTCGAGCCGACCGGGCACCCAGCCGATGCCGAGGCCCTTGCCGTCGAGCTTCGGGATCACGTGAAAGTGCACGTGGAACACGGCCTGATGCGCGCCGCGGCCGTTGTTCTGCAGCACGTTGTAGGCATCGGCACCGCTCGCGGCCATCACCGCCCGAGCGATGCGCGGCAGCACACGACCGATCGCGGCCGCGAATTCGTCGTCGAGCTCGTGCAGGTACGCGCGCGCCTGCTTGGGGATCACCAGCGTGTGACCGGGCGCGAGCGGGGCGATGTCGAGGAACGCGAGCGTGTGCTCGTCCTCGTGCACGCGGTGGCAGGGGATCTCACCTGCGAGGATCTTGTCGAAGATTGTCGGACTGTGGCTCATCGTCGACCTCGTCGCGCGAGCATATCTCCCACACGTTCGCGTCGCCTGCGCCAAGTCACGCAAAACGCAGCGCCACAGCCGAATTTGACAAAGTGTCGAGCAATCGCCGGTTTGACCGCTCGGAGCCCGGGCGCTATGGTCTGCGCCGATGATTCGCCTACGAGGCGTTCGCAAGAGCTACACCACCAACAAGGTGGTCAACGAGGTCCTCAGAGGCGTGGACCTCGACATCGAGGCGGGTGAATTCGTGGCGATCGTCGGGCGCTCCGGCTCGGGCAAGACGACCTTGCTCAACATCATCGGCGCGCTCGACAGTCAGTACGATGGCTCGGTCTCGGTCGACGGCAAGGAGCTGCGCTCGCTCGGCGACGTGGCGATCAGCCAGTATCGCAATCAGAACATCGGGTTCATCTTCCAGAGCTTCTATCTGCTCGAGCACATGACGTGCGTGGAGAACGTCGCGCTGCCGGCGGTGTTCGCCCGCGGAGACGATGCGCTCGGTCATCAGGCCGCGCTGGCGCGCGCGCGCGAGGTGCTGGCCGAGGTCGAGCTCTCGGACAAGTGCGACGCGCTGCCCAACACGCTCTCGGGCGGGCAGAAGCAGCGTGTGGCCATCGCTCGCGCGCTGTTCAACAAGCCGCGCCTGATGATCTGCGACGAGCCGACCGGCAACCTCGACACCAGTACCGCCCACGCGATCCTCGAGCTGTTCCGCAAGCTCAACGAGGAGCAGGGCATCACGCTGGTGATCGTCACGCACGACGACATGATCTCGCGCGCATGCAAGCGGGTGGTTCACATCGCCGACGGTGCGCTGGTCGAGGGCGCTGGCGAATTCGGCAGCCGCGAGCCCGCGCCGCCGGTCAAGGCCGAGCGCTCGCAAGCGCCTGCTGACATCGAAATGGGCGAGGTGAGCGCATGAGGGCTTCGCGACTGCTCCGCATCGTGCTCGACGACGTCCGGCACAACCGCAGGCACTTCCTGCTGGCGTCGATCGGCATCGTGGTCGGCATCGCCGCGTTCACGTTCTTCCTCGCGCTCGGCGGCGGCGTCCGCCAGGTCGTGCTCGGCAAGATCTTCCCGCTCGACAAGATCGAGGTCGTGCCCAAGGCCGTCGACTTCAACTTCTCGGTCCTGAGCTTGCCGTTGGCCAACGAGATCATCGACGACGCCAAGGTGAAGCAGCTCGAGGCGATCCCCAACGTGGTCGCCGTCTACCCGAAGATGAAGCTGACCATCCCGTCGATGATCTATGGCGGGGCCAAGCTGGTCGGCAACAACCTGCGGGCCGAGCTGATCGCCGACGGCGTCGACCCCGATTTGGTCGAGGCGGACATCGCCTCGGGCTTCAAATTCGAGGACTTCGAGGCCGGCGTCGAGGGCTTCGAAGGTTGGCAGAAGCTGCCGACGGCGACCCCGTGCGAGACCGACGCGCAGTGCGTCGAGCAGCACGGCAAGCAGACCTACTGCTGGGGCGTGTCGATGCTCGAGAGCTGGGAGAAGGCTGCCGAGCGCGCCAAGAAGCGCAATCAGGAGCCGCCGCCCAAGCCGCTCGAACAGCCGCTGTGCCGGCACTACATCCCGATCATCGTCTCCAACAACATCGTCGAGCTCTACAACGGCTCGCTCCGTCGCGCGCACAACTTCCCGAAGATCAACCCGGACTCGGTGGTCGGGTTCACGTTCGAGTTCACGTTCGGCGCCTCGATGGTGCAGGCCTCGGAGAAGGACCACACCTACGAGGCCAAGGGCCAGCTGGTGGGCTTCTCCGACAAGGCCATCAACCTCGGCACCACGTTCCCGGTCGGCTACGTCCGCCGGCTCAACGTCGACTTCGGCGACGCGAAAGCGGCCAGCATGTATCACTCGGCGGTCCTGCAGGTCGAGTCGAAGGACGACGTCGCGGCCGTCGGGGCTGCGGTCCGGGGCCTCGAGCTCGAGGTCACCGACACCTTCGCCGAGGAGGCCGGCATGCTGATCACCATCGTCATGATGGTGTTCGGATTCGTCAGCATCACGATCGTCGGGATCGCGGCGGTCAACATCATGCACGTGTTCTTCATGCTGATCTACGAGCGCCAGCAGGAGCTCGGGATCATGCGCGCGATCGGAGCCAGCCGGGGTGACATCCGCCGGATCATCGTCGGCGAGGCCGCGGTGGTCGGAGCCATGGCCGGAGCGGTCGGTGTCGGCCTCGCGCTGATGGCTGGTCGTGGATTCGACTGGGTCTCGGCTCGCTTCATCCCGGACTTCCCGTACAAGCCCATCACCTACTTCGATTTCCACCCGGCATTGCTCGCGGCCGCGTTTGGGTTCGCGATCGGATTCTGCGTGCTGGGTGCGTTCTGGCCGGCCAATCGGGCCGCGCGGACCGATCCGGCGCGGGTGCTGACCGGGCAATAGCGGCCTATCGATCTCGTCCATTGGACCGATGCGCATTCCACGAGAGGCGCATCGATCCAATGGACCAATCAGGTGTGCTCACGCCCGTTTGGTTCGCAAATTCGTTCACGCCTGTTGACTCAAACTGGCACGACGAGTTACAGTGACGCTGCAACTCGATCCTGACATTCAATGCCAGGATCGAGTCTGTGGCCATTGGACCGAGTTCGTTTTTGATTCGGGCGTTGACACTCATGAACGAATCCTTCAGCGAGGCCCAAGAAACGCCGTTATTTAAACTTGCACGGGCTCCACGAGTCCCGACTGCATGTATTGATCTCAATGCTGCTGGTGATTTCATTACTGCGAGTTGGGACCGTGCCGGCAATCATATTCCCTGCTTCACGGGGCCCTCACGCGACCTGCGCGGAGCCTGCTTGGCGCAGCCCGAATCGTTCAGCGCGACCGTCGTGGCCGATCTGCTGATCGACCAGCGCGAGCATGGCAGCCTGGTCTCCGCCATCTTGCGGATGCTGCGAGAGGAGATGCGGCCCGATGGGCTGTTTCACTTCTTCAAGGACCACGAGCTGCTCCCGGCCGACGCCGACTGCACCGCGCTCGGACTGTCGGTGCTGCTGCGCGGCGGGTGCCTGGTGATCGAGCAGGCCAACCGAGCGCTCAATCACATCATCGCCAATTCGAACGCCGAGGGGGTGGTCGAGACCTACTTCGATCCGACGGGCGAGCGGGCCGGGATCGTCGATCCGGTCGTCTGCGCCAACGTGCTCTACCTCGCGACCATGCTCGGCCGTGGCCACCAGCTGAGGGCCACCCGCGAGTACCTGTACCGGGTGCTGGCCGCCCGCGAGTTCCACCAGGGCACCCGCTATTACCACAGCCCCGACACATTCTTGTATTTCACCGCCCGACTGGTGCGGCAATTCCCGTCGTTCCACGCACAGCTCGAGCGGCCGCTCGTCGACGCCGTGCGCGAGCGCCAGGGCGGGTCCGAGTATCCGCTCGACCTCGCCCAGCGGGTCATCATCTCGCAGTGGCTGCGCATCGACGACGGCGGCGAGTCGCAGAAGCTGATCGATCTGCAGCAGGACGACGGCAGCTGGCCGGCCGACAGCCTGTTTCGCTACGGTCGCAAGCGGATCTTCTTCGGCTCGCGGCTGTTCACGACCGCGTTCGCGCTCCGGGCCCTGGCCGGGGAGAGTCACCGTCGTGTGGCGGTGATGATGTAGTAGCCGAAGCAGCGCGGCGACAGCAGCACGCTGAGCAGGCACCAAAGCGGCGCGCGAGCGTTGGCGCTGCGGGCCGGGTCGAGCCTGAAGCCCTCGCGCAGGCGAAAGCCCAGCGACACGAACGGGATCTGCAGGACGCACGGGCCCACGCGCCACGAGATGTCCTCGACCTCCACGTCGAAGCCGTGCTCGACCAGACATGCGACGAAGCGATCGATGTCGTGGATGCCGGGCAGCGACCACGCCTCGCTCATCTTGCGGTGCAGCGCTCGCGCGAGCCGGGGCAGCTGTGAGCGCCGACGAAACGCGTCGGCGATGACCAGCCGCGCGCCCGGCTCGAGCGTGCGGGCGGCCTCGCGGATCAGACCAGCGCCGTGCTCGGGGTCGTAGCAGGCCGACTCGATCGCATAGGCCCCCGCCGCCGAGCCGTGCGCGAGCGCGGTCGCACGATAGTCCCCGACGCGCAGCTCGACCCGCTCGCGCAGCTGCATGGTCACGCTGAGGCGGTTGCCGAGCTCGACCTGCTGCGGCGACAGGCTCAGGCCGATCACGCGCACGTCCGGATCCAAGCTGGCGAGCTGTCGCGCGGTGCTGCCGACCCCACAGCCGAGGTCGAGCACAGTGCCGCCTCGCCTCGGCGCCAGCCGAGCGAGCACGTCCGTGCTGAGCTGCTCGACCATGCCCGCGCGATCGAAGGGCGAGAGCGGCCAACGCCAGCAGCCGAAGTGCATGTGCAGCCCGGGGTGCCAGTAGCGATAGTCGGTCGTCGCGCTGTCGTAGTAATCGGCGATGCGCGCGAGCTGGCCTTGCTCGGCGGCCGGCGGCTCAATCGTGCGGATCGGCGTGCCGTCCATCGCGACAACACGATAGACGATCTCGGCAACGCCTATTGTGGCGAATCGGCGAGCGCGTCGCGGTAGACCTCGTCGACGTCGATCTCGATCCCGAGCGGCTCGATCGGCAAGCGCTGGCCCGGGCCGGCCTCGAGCAAGGTCCAGCGTCCGTTGCTGGCGGGGATCTGCTGGGAGGGCATGCCTCGAGCGTAGCAGCGCCTCAGCGATCGACGGCGAACTCGATGCCGGCGGCCTCCAGCCGCGCGACGAACCCCAGCCCCAGCCCCGAGGCCGTGGTCGCCACGCCGCCGCGCATCGGCAATTGCTCGCGGGCTTCGACCAGCATGATCGCCGCCTCGGCGATCATCTTCGAGGTCTCGCCATAGCCCGGGTCACCGCCGCTGACGTGGGTTCGGACCTCGCGTCCGCCACCGCGGCCGACGAATTCGAAGCGGAACCAACCTTGCTCGCGCTGCTTGGGATCGGGACCCGAGCCCGACGGACGCAGCTTGGTGATCAGCGCGCGCACGGGTCGAAGCTTGGCCACCGCCATCGCCGTGGCCCCGAAGCCGACCGCCGCATAGGCGCGCACGCGCGAGCGGAACGCGAAGTACTGGTGATAGCGGAGCTGGCCGCCGAAGTCCTGCGGACGCAGCTCGGCGCTGCGACGCACGACCCAGGGATCGAGCACGACCGAGCGCACCGCCCAGCGATCGACGTCGCGCGCGTAGTGGATCAGCGGTGGTGGGTCGGGTTCGTCGGCCACGCTCAGCTGCCCGCTGGCCAGTAGCTCGAGCCCGGACGCCACGGTGCCGCCGGACGCCGAGCCGTGGCCACGCGCGTAGGCGTCGATCGTCATCGGCTGATCGTCGGGCAGCTGCGCCGCGCAGTAGAGCGCGCCCATGTCGGCCGGGATGCAGTCGAAGCCGCAGCTCGGGATGATCAGCACGTCGCGCGCGGCGGCTCGCTCGTGATAGCGCTCGACGATCGATCGCCACCAGTGGGTCTCGCCGGTCAGGTCGACGTAGTCGGTGCCCTCGTCGATGCAGGCGGCGACCAGCGGCTCGCCGTAGCGCGCGTAAGGGCCGACCGTGGTGATCACCACCTTCGCTTGTCGGGCCATCGCGCGCAGCGAGGCGGGATCGCTGGAGTCGGCTTCGATGATGCCGATCTTGGCGGCGCCGGCTTCACCCAAGCTCGCGAGTCGCGACTCGAGCTTCGCGCGATCGCGCCCGGCCAAGGCCCAACGCAACGTGGTGCGCGTGTGCAGGTATTCGGCGATCAGACCGCCGGTGAAGCCCGTCGCGCCGAACAGGACCAAGTCGTAGCTGCGTGGGTCGGTCACGCGCGAAGACTACATAACCATGTTGGGTCGGCATAGGGCCGCACATGATCGGATGGCCAGAAGATCGATCTAGGAAGCCCACGCTCGTGCATGCGACCATCGACGCGCCATGGCTCGTCGTCGCTTCGTGTTGGGATCGCTCGCCATCGCAGTGGGGCTCGCCAGCGGGCTCGGCTCCGCCTGCAGCGCGAGCGAAGACGAGGACGCCCGCTTCCGCGGCGACGTGACGCCGGGCCCGGAGGCGTGGATTCCTGCGCCGCTGCCCGAGGCCTACTGCGAGATCTTGGTCGAGGGCAAAGGCGTCAAGGATCTCGAGAACGACTACCTGCCGCACGTCGTCACCTGCGAGAACGGGGGCGCCAACCTCGAGGCGCTCAAGGCTCAGGCGATCGCGGCGCGCTCGGTCGCGTACTACTACATCGCCAATCGCGGCAGCGTCTGCGACAGCCAGGGCTGTCAGGTCTACACCTGCGCGTCCGAGCCCACCGCGGCCGCGATTCAAGCGGTGCAGGAGACCAGCGGGATGTACCTCAATTACGAGGGCGTGCTGACCTACGCGTTCTATGTCGCGGGTGATCCCAACACCGGGCCGCCGTCGTGCGTGGGCACGCCGAACGTCGGGACCGAGAACTGGGTGACCTACAACGAAGGCAAGTCGGGCACCGACGTCACGCAGACCGAGCTCGGCTGGGTGTTCAACCCCGGCGAGCCGGGCTTCGGGCAGAACCGCGGGTGCATGTCGCAGTGGGGCGCTCGCTGCCTCGAGAACGACAACGGCAACGACTATGAGGACATCCTGCGCTTCTACTACGGCGAGGACACCAACATCACGCAGGCGCAGGGGGCCTGCATCATCGGCGGTGGTGATGGTGATGGTGACGGTGATGGTGATGGTGATGGCGACGGCGATCCGAGCACCGGGGACGGCGACGGTGATCCGAGCTCCGGGGACGGCGACGGCGACGAGTGTGTGATCGGCAGCCTCGGCTGCATGTGCACGATGGGCGGCGGCTGTGATCCCGGCTTGATGTGCGTCGACGGCAGCTGCATGCCCGAGGTCCCGAGCGCGGAGGAGGGCGACTCGGGCGAGACGTCGAGCGGGCTGCCGAGCGGCTATGGCGATGACGCGCGCGGCGACGCTGGCTGCGAGTGCTCGACGCAGACCGGGGCGCCTCGCGGGGGCGCAGTGTTGCTATTTGCAATGCTCGGGCTCGCGCGACGTCGCCGTGACGACTGAGCTGTCGCGGAGCAAAGTGCAATCGACCGTGAATCCGCTCGCCACTCGCGGGCCGGCCTCGTTATGATGGGCGCAGCGATGGCTGCTGCGAACTTGCTCCTTGCCGTGATCGTGGCCTCGACGTTCCTCGGACCGCCCGACGAGGCCGTGCCTGCGCAGCCTCAACCTGCGCCCGCGCAACCTCAGCCTGCGCCCGCGCAACCTCAGCCCGCGCCCGCGCCCGTGCAGCCAGCACCTGCACCCGTGCAGCCGGCACCCGCGGATCCCTACGCCGGCTACCAACCACCGCCGGCGAGCGCACCGGTGGCCGTGCAGCCCGAGCCGCAGACGGGCATCGGCATGTTGATCGCCGGCCCGCTGACAATCGCGGTCGGGATCCCGTTCTCGTTCCTCGGCAACCTCGCGTGGCGCGACAACTGTGGGCCCGACAGCTCGAATCGGCAGTGTGCCGACGGGACGATGGCGTCGATCGGAGCGCACACGGTGACCGGCTTCACCTACGTGGCCGGCATCGCGTTCACGGCGGTCGGTGCCGGGCGACGCGGTCGGTATGACGCCGGGCAGGATCCCACGCGCACGGGCAGCGGCATGATCGTCGGCGGCGCGATCCTGCTGCCTGCTTCGGTGATCGGCATGGGCATGGTCCGCTTGTTCATGTGGCTGCCGACGCCCGACTGCCAGACCTACAACTGTGTCGAGCGCAATCAAAACATCTCGACGGTCGCGGTCGGCGGGCTCGCGTTGACGGCCAGCATGGGCGCTGGGCTGCTCGCCTATGGTGCCGCCTACAACCGACACAAAGCGCGGCTGCAGATGCCGGTCGCCGTGTTTCCGCAGGCCGGACGAGGCTACGCCGGGCTCACCTTCACGGGGCGATTCTAACGATGCGACAACCCCAAAAATTGATTGCAGTCTCGCTCGTCTCGCTCGGCGCGTGTGTTCGCTGGGGCGTCTCCGACGACGATCTCGGCGTCGACGAGGACAGCGCGGACACGACGATCCGCTACGACATGGCGGTCGACACCAACGAGGACGAGAGCACCGAGACCGGCGACGATGAATTCCTGTGGCCAGAGCAGTGGCCGATCGATCCGGCGGCGCGCGTGGTCGTGTGGGGGAAGACGGGCATTCCCACGCGGAACCTCGCGATGTTCGAGAACGTGTTCGTGTACCTGGGCGGCGTCGTGCCGGGGGATGGTGATGGTGATGGAGATGGGGATGGAGACGGTGATGGGGATGGTGACGGAGACGGTGACGGAGACGGTGATGGAGACGGAGACGGAGATGGTGATGGTGATGGTGACGGCGACGGCGACGGCGACCCGATCGGCGGCATGACGATCCTCTGGATCGCCGACTGTGACCCCCGCACCGACGCGGCCGGGTGTCTGGCCGGCAACGTGCAACCGTTCTTCGACATGGTTGCGACGCTCGGCACGATCGAGTTCAAGCCGCTCTCGCTGGTCGATCCGCTCGCCTACGACGTGGTGGTCGCGGACTTCTGCGGCCCGGTCAGCCCCGAGCAGGTTGCGACCATGCTCGGCGATGGCGGGCGGCTGCTGGTGCTCGGCGACTACTGGTGCGAGACCAGCCAGGGGGTGAGCGCCGAGGTTGCGAACCGGGTGCTCGAGCACCTCGGCACGCGCTTCGACGGCGACGTGCTCTACAACCACGACTTCTTGGTCGCCGACGACAAGCAGGTCGGGCTGCTCGAGGGCGTGACGACGGTCGATGCCTGGGGCGTGGCGCTGCAAGAGCACATCGCTCCGTTCGTGGCCGCGATCGGCAGCTTCGATGGCGCCCTGATCACGTCGAGGAGCGAGTGATGCGTAGCCAGCAACGAACGATTCAGCTCACCGTGGTGCTCGGGTTGCTCGCGAGCGGCTGCGAGTTCTTCCAGGGTGAGGACGACACGGACTTCGGCGACGAGAGCGAGAGCGAGAGCGGCACCGACGATGGCGACGAGCCGCCGCCGAGCCAGGGCTTTCGCGTGTTCCCGCGGTTCATGCTGCAGGATCTCTCGGCGATCGTGACCATCGAGCTCGACTGGATCACGCCGCTGCCGTGCGAGCTCGACGGTGCGCCGGAGGGCGGCTACCTGTGCGACGCGAGCTCGTTGCCGGCCGGCGGCGTGGCGACGGTGATGGTCGAGAAGGACGGCTTCGCCAGCGCGGTTCGGCACCCGCAGCTGGTCGATGGGCAGATCACGACGCTCGAGGTCCACCTCGCGGTCGAGGGCGGACCGACTGGCGTCTGGAGTGGGTGCCATCTCGTCGGCGAATTTTCGAGCTGCGAGGAGCTGTGCGCGAGCACCCAGAGCAGTTGCATGGTGACCTCGTGCGCGACCGCGAATGCCGAGTGGCCGATCGCTACGTACGAGACCTTCACGGACGCCGAGTGCCTCACGTCGTTCGCGAGCGAGGCGGCCACGTGCGGCGAGAGCCTGCCGCTCTCGGGCTCGAGCGTGGCGCTGCGCTGCTGCTGCGCGAGCTGATCGCGATCGAAAACTGGTTGATGCTCGGCGATTCACCCGTTGAGCCGCCGATGGATCGGCGCATTCTTCCGGTACAGCGCGACGAACTGCTCAAACTGATGGTCATAAACCTCGCGGACGCTCGCGGTCGGAGCAAAGCGCTCCGCCACGCCAACCCGCCCGGGAATGTCTTCGACCCGCAAGTGACCGAGCCCGAGCGAGGCCAGCAGGGCTGCGCCGCGAGCGTTGCAAGCCCGCGCGTCGACGACCTGGTGAATCTCGCGGTCGAGCACGTCGGCCATGATCTGGCACCACAGCCGCGAGCTCGCGCCGCCGCCGATGAAGCGGATCGGCTCACAGCGCGCGCCGACGAAGCGCTCGAGCTGCTGCATCAGCCAGCGGGTGTTGAAGGCGACGCCCTCGTAGACCGAGCGCAGCAGCTCGGGCCGGCGAGTCTGCAGCGAGAGGTTGTGAAAGCCGGCGCGGATGGTTCGGTCGGCGACCGGCGAGCGCTCGCCGTACAGCCACGGCGTGAAGATCAGTCCGCGACTGCCAGGCGGCGAGCTGCCGGCGAGCGCCTCGACGCGGGCCCAGAAGTCGTCGGGCACCGGACCGGTGCCGAGCCCGTCGTCGGCGAACAAGAAGTGATCGCGCAGGTGCTCGAAGCAGACCCCGGCGGTCTCCTGCGCCGCGGCGGCGAAGTAGCGGCCCGGCAGCGAAGACGGCAGCGAGGCCATGTTGTGCAGCAGGTCGGTCTTCTTGAACGGGACGTGGCAGTTGATCCACGACGAGGTGCCGACGTAGAGGTGCGCCTCGCCGTCGCGCACGGCTCCCGATCCGACCGCGGCCGACTGCAGATCCGGGGTCCCGCCGACCACCGCGATCTCACCGCGGAGCCCGAGCTGCTCGGCGGCGCTGCGCGTGAGCGTGCCGATGATGTCGGTCGCGCCGCACAGGTCGGGCAGCTTCTCGCGCGCGACACCGATCCAGTCGAGCAGCGTGGGGTCGTAGCGGACCGCGTGGATGTTGCGGTTGTCGGTCGCCCAGTGCAGCGCGATCGAGTCGTAGGTGGCCCGGAATTCGCCGGTCAGCTTGACGTTGATCCAGTCCTTGGGCTCGAGGATCCAGGCCGCGCGGCGCAGCAGCTCGGGCTCGTGATGGCGCAGCCACAGGAGGTGAGCGACCGGCTCCTTGCCGGCCAGGCTCGGCGCGCCGCCGGTGATGCGGATCCAACGGCTGAGCTTGCGGGCGCCGTAGCCAGCGACGCGGACTCGTCCGTCGCACAGCTGCGGGACATGGCGAGCGCCGCGGCTGTCCATCCAGATGATCGCCGGGCGCAGCGGCTCGCCGTGCTCGTCGGTGAGCACGGTGCCGCCCCACTGCGAGGTCACGGCCACCGCGGCGATGCGCTCGGCCGCGCCGGTCTGCTCGAGCACGGCTCGCGCGGCCGCGACGATCGCCTGCCACCAGTCGTGGGGATCCTGCTCGGCGCCGCCGCCATCGTGGAGGACAAGCTTGGTCGCGCGGGTCTGCCAGCCGAGCACCGCGGCGTCCAGGGTCACGACCGCGACCTTGGGGCCCGAAGTGCCGAGATCGATGGCCAGCACGCAGTCCCTCATGAGGCGATGGTGCTCCAGTCGACCTCGAAGATCATCAGGTTGCCGGACACGTCGCCGACCACCAGGCGCTCGCCGACGAACACGACCTGCGTGAGCGGATAGCCGAGGGTGATGCAGGCCAGCGCTCGGCCGTCGTGGAACGACCACAGCCGCAGCGTGCAGTCGGAGCCGGCCGAGACCAGCACGCGATCGTCGGAGCGCAGCGCGAGCCCACGCACCGCTCCGACGTGACCCTCGAAGCTGCGCACGGGCGGGCCAGTTTGGGCGAGCGAGAAGACGTCGATGGGTCCGCCAGCTCCGGCCACGGCCACGTGCTCGCCGGTCGAGTCGAGCGCGAGCGCGAACAGGGACTTGTTCGCCTCGCTCTTGCACGCGAGCAGCCCGCGATCGCCGTCGGGATCCCAGAGCTTGATGTGGCCGTCGCCGTCGACCGCGATCAGCTTGCCGTCGGGCGTGAACGCGAGCGCGTGGATCCAGTCGTCGTGCGCCGCGATCGTGCGCAGCTGGCTGCCGTCGAGGCCGGACATGTACACGCGCTTGTCGTCGCCGGCGAACGCGAGGCGCTGGCGCGGACGATCGACGGCGATGGTGCGCAGCCAGTCCCGGCCCGGCTCCCAGAACGATCGCTCCTTGCCCGAAGCGGCCGAGTACAAGGTGACGCGCTTGTTGCTGCCGGCCACGTACAGCCGGTCGTCGCAGCAGGCCAGGGCGGTCGCGCTCGCGTAGCCCTGGAGCTTGACCAGCTCGCGCTGATCGTCGAGCGCGAGCAGACGCGTGCCCTTGCCACCGCTCGTGACCCACACGGTGTCGGGCTGCTCGCCGGGCAGCAGCGCCGAGACCTGGATGATCACGCCGACCTGCTCGTTGCTCGGGATGTCGGCGCGCCGCCACAGCCGGGCGACATGATCGGCGCCGCCGGTCAGGTACCACTCGCCGTCCTCGCTGGCCGCGACGCAGTACATGTCGACCGGGTGGGCGAGGTGGCGGACCAGCAGCTTGCCGTCGTCGAGGCTCCAACGAGTGATGCGCTCGCCGGCCTCGGCCATCAGCACCTCGCGATCGTTGGCGACCACGATCGCGCCCGCGCAGCTCTCCCCGAGCTCGTCGAAGCGGTCCTGTTGGACGCCGGTGGCGGGATCCCACACGCGCGCCTCACCGATGCAGATCGAGACCAAGCGCTCGCCGTCGCGGGTCAGCGCGAGGCCACTGACCGCGTAGCTGTGCCCGCGCAGCTCGGCCCGCAGCTCGACGTCGCCGAACGACCAGACGCGCGCGACCTTGTCGTCGCCGCCGCTGACTCCGAAGCTGCCATCGCTCGCGATCGTGCAGCGGGTCACCCGGTCGCCGTGCTTGCCGAGTTCGAAGGGCTCGCCGCTCACGTTCCACAGCGCGATCAGGCCGTTGCGGTCGCCGCTGAGCACCCGCGTGCCGTCGGGGCTGATCGCCATCGCGGTCGCGGTGTTCTTGTGCAGCCTGTGCTCGGCGATCTTCTCACCCGTGCGCGTGTCGATCAGCACGACGCGCTCGCTGACGCCGACGGCGACGCGATGGCCATCGGGCGTCAGGGCGCAGCTCTCACACCAACCGCCGAGCTGAAGCTCGCGCGAGCGACCGGTCTGTGCATCCCAGATCCGCAGCGTGCCGTCGCTGCCGAACGTGACCGCGACGCTGCCATCGCGGCTGAGCCCGCAGCCGCGGATCGGGTGCTTGTGGCCGGACAAAATCCGATGGCAGCGATCGAGGTTGCTCAGCGAATTCTGCAGGCGGATCGTCGGCCGCAACTCGCCCCAGGCGAGCTCTTCGTCGAGCATGCGCGGCGCGAAGCTGCGAGCGACGAGGCCGGTCCACAGCAAGTTTGGCAGCGACGCGGGATCGCTGGCGAGCGCGAGGCTGTGTCGCCGGACGATCTTCAGGATCGCCTCGAGCAACGCGAGGTGCTCCGGGCGCGCGCTCGCGACCGCGGTCGCGAGCCGCTCCTCGAGCGATCCGTCGCCCGCCGCCCGCTGCATCACCGCCACGGCGCGCATCCACTGATCGCCGACGGCGAGCCCGCGCGCAGCCTGCTTGTGGGTCAGCTCGTATTGGCTCGCGTAGTCGCCCGCAGGGCCGAGCAGGGCGCCACGCTGACGCAGCCGCGCGAGCCCGCCGAGCAGGTCGAAGTGCGGACCGACGTCGTGGAGGTCGAGCTCGGTCGCGAGGTAGCGGACCGCGAAGGGATGCGTGAGCGCGAGCTGTCCGGCGTCGCGGCGCAGCCACTCGGCCGCGTGGCGCTCGAGCAGCTCGAGGGTCGCAGGACCGAGCGCCGCCGCGAGCAGACGATCGGGCACCGGCGCAGGAGCGGCGCGCAGCAGCGCGAGCCCGGCCAGCACCGCGCGACGGATCGTCGTCGGCAGCTGCAGCAGCCGCACGAACGCGCGCTCGAGCAATGCGGCGAAGCGCACGGGAACCTCGGTGTCGTCGAGCTTGGCCTCGCGCAGCTCGAGCAGCGCGCTCGCAGCCGCCGGGTTCGAGCAGGCCAGCTCGCGCAGCGCGTCGGTGTCCTCGCGGGGCTTGGAGGTGAGCAGCGCGTCGACCAGCGCGTCCTGTTCGGAGATCCAGCGGAGCGCGTCGAGAACGATCGCCGGCTCG
>DATLLB010000345.1:0-3233 GCA_035538075.1 Enhygromyxa sp. | reverse complement strand
TCGTCGAGCCGCCACTCGGCGACCAACAATCCGCCGAGCTGCGCACGCGCGAGCCACTGCCGCTCGATGCTGACCGCCTCGCCTGCGGCCGCGAGCGCCAGCTGCTTGCGCAGGTTCATCTCGATCTCGCGCTGCTGTCCGGTGGCGATCGCATGCCGCAGGTTGTGAGCGGCATAGAGCGCGCGGTGCTGTCGATCGCGGCTGACCATCCAGGCGCCGATGGCGGTGCCGAACGCGAGCGAGAACAAGGCGGCAATCTCCGCTTCGCAGCCGGGTAGGAACACCAGCGCCAGGACGAGCCATCGCTCGTCACCGAGGATCCGACGACGGGGCACTGTCGAGAGTGTAGCCCAGGCCGAGGCCGTCGACGGACATGTGGGGCCGATCTGGGGCCGCCACTAGCGCTTGCGTGCCCGTCGTTTGGGGAGGTCTTCGCTGGGTTCGGGGGTGTTGAGCGGCGGCAGTGCCAAGCCTTCGAGCGGAGGCCGCATGCGCTCGGCTCGACGCGCTTGTAATCCAGCGATCACGCGCTGCAGCGTCTCGTCCTCCCAGCGGCGCGGATCGAGGCGCGCGCCCTTGCCCTGGTTGCAGCGCGAGCAGGCGATCGCGAGGTTCTCAATTGCATCGGTCCCGCCATGGGTCCGCGGGATGATGTGCTCCACGGTCTCCTGGCCGAGCGGGTTGCCGTCGAGATCGATCGCGAGCTTGCGCTTGCAGTGGATGCAGCGACCGGCGAGGACGGTGCGGTCGCCCATGCGGGCGATCTCGAATGTCGCGTCGGTGGCGGCGCACCAGAGCAACAGTCGCTTGGTCCGCTGGGTCACGAGGGCCGTTCCATGGATGGCTTTTTACGTTACAAACGGCCTCGTGCGCGACCGCCCGCAAGGCTTCGACGTCGTCAGCTTCGACTGCTACGGCACGCTGATCGACTGGGAGGCAGGGATCCTCGCGGCGATGCAGCCGGTGATCGCTCGCCACGAGCTGGTCAGCAGCGCCGACGATGTGCTGTGCGCCTACGCGCGGGCCGAGTCGGCGGTCGAGGCCGGCGCCTATCTGCCCTACCGCGAGGTGCTGCGGCGGACCTTCGCGGGCATGGCCAAGGATCTCGGCTTCGCGCCGCAGGCCGACGAGCTCGAGACCTTGGTCGAGGCGCTGCCGCACTGGCAGCCGTTTCATGACACGGTCGCTTCGTTGCGCGCGCTCGCGGGCGCGGGCTTGCGCCTGGCGATCATCTCGAACGTCGACGACGATCTGTTCAGCGCGACCGCGGCTCGGCTGGAGGTCCCGTTCGAGGCCGTGATCACGGCCGCGTCGGTCGGCTGCTACAAGCCCGGCGAGGCGATCTTCGAGCGTGCGCTCGCGCGGCTGGGGGTCTCGCCGGATCGCATGCTCCACTGCGCGCAGAGCCGCTATCACGACATCGTGACCGCGCGACGGCTGGGCCTGCAGACCGTGCACGTGGTGCGCGACAGCGGTCGGGGGAGCGCGAGCGCGACCCCGGAGCTCGACGAAGGGCAGGTCGTCGAGGCCGACTGGACGGTGCCCGATCTGGCGGCGCTCGTGCGTCTGCTGTCGAGCTCGCAATGACGCGCTTTCGATCGCTCGCGACGCTCGAGACCAAGCTGACGCGCTGTCGTGAGTGCGAGCGCCTGGTCGAGTGGCGCGAGGAGGTCGCTCGCGTGAAGCGGGCTGCGTTCGCCGATCAGGACTACTGGGCGCGACCGGTGCCGGGCTTTGGCGATCCGCAGGCGCGGCTGTTGATCGTCGGCCTGGCCCCCGCGGCGCACGGGGCCAACCGGACCGGGCGGATGTTCACGGGCGATCGCTCGGGCGACTGGCTTTATCGAGCGCTGCACGAGACAGGCTTCGCCAACCAGGCCGAGTCGGTCGCGCGCGGGGACGGGCTCGCGCTGCGCAACGCGTACGTGACCTCGATGGTCAAGTGCGCGCCGCCGGACAACAAGCCGACCACCGCGGAGCGCGACGCCTGCTTTCACTGGATCGACGCCGAGCTGACGCTGCTCCGCAACGTGCGAGTGCTGGTGGCCCTCGGCAATTTTGGGTGGGACGGCGCGCTGCGACTGCTGCGAGATCGCGGGCATGCGGCCGCGCGCAAGCCCAAGTTCGGCCACGGGGCCGAGGTCGTGATCGGGCCCTACACGCTGCTCGGCAGCTACCACCCGAGCCAGCAGAACACGTTCACCGGCCGACTCACACGGCCGATGCTGCGCGACGTGTTCACGCGCGCGGCCGAGCTCGTCAGCTCAGCTGAAACAAGCCGACGCTGAAGAGCTGGTCGGGATCGGTCCAGATCGTCGAGCGCCGAAAGCCCGCTGCTTCGGCGAGCGCGATGATCGAAGCGTGCGTGTACTTGTGCGAGTACTCGGTCAGCAGATCCTCGCCGGCCGCGAAGCGAAAGCGCTGGCCGGCCGCGCGCACGCGCTGCTCCTTGCGCGAGCGGATGAAGATCTCCATGCGCGCGGGCTCGGGGGCCCAGACCGCGCGGTGCTCGAACTGCTCGAGGTCGAAGTCGCCGTCGAGCTCGCGATTGATGCGGGCGAGCAAGTTGAGGTTGAACTCCGCGGTCACGCCCAGCGCGTCGTCGTAGGCGGCCTCGAGCAGTGGGGCCGGCTTGACGAGATCGAAGCCGAGCAGCAGCCCGCCCGCTCGCTCGTCCGCGTTGGCGCCGACCATGCGTGCGACCGCCCGCAGCAGCGCGAGCGCCTGGGCGCGCGTGAAGTTGCCGATCGTCGAGCCGGGGAAGTAGACGACGCAGCGCGCGGCCGGTCGCTTGGTCTTGGGGACCGTGAAGCCGCGCGTGAAGTCGGCGGCGACGGGGAGCACCTCGAGGCTCGGATAGTCGGCTGCGATCGCTCGGGCGGCATGCTGGAGGTGCGCGGCGGAGATGTCGACCGGCGCGTAGCCAGCCGGGCGCTCGAGCGCGTCGAGCAGCAGGCGAGTCTTGACGCTGCTGCCGCTGCCGAGCTCGACGATCAACGCGCCGGCGCCGATGGTGTCCGCCATCGCGTCGGCGTGCACACGCATCAGCTCCGCTTCGGTCCGCGTCGGGTAGTACTCGTCGAGCTCCGTGATGCGATCGAACAGCGCCGACCCGCGCGCATCATAGAAGTACTTGCAGGGCAGGGTCTTGGGCGCGCTCGCGAGGCCGAAGATCACGTCTTCGGCGAAGCTGCGCTCCTCGGATGGCGAGGCGATCGCCGGCAGTTCCCTGG
>DATLLB010000344.1:0-3811 GCA_035538075.1 Enhygromyxa sp. | reverse complement strand
CTCGTCGAGCTCCGAGCATTGCTCGAGCTCGACCGCCCGCGTCGACTGGCGGGCGGCCGTCTGCCGGGCGACCAACGCATCGAGCGTCGCGGTCAGCTCCAGCATCCGCGCGGCCCACATGTCGCGCTCCTGCAGGTTCTTGCGCTGCTCGGGCTCGCCAGCGTCGAAGTCCGGGCGGCTGACGATCGCGTCGAGCTCGTCCATGCGCTCGGTCGCCACGGTCGCGACATTGAGCGCGTGGGCCATCTCGGCGTCGATCTCTCCGCGCTGCGACTCGGGCGTGGCCTCGAGCAGCGCCAGCACCCGCATCACCACCGCGCGCAGCTCCGGTCGATGGCGCGGGCCCAAGCGCGGGACCTTCTGCTCGACCGCACGCAGGTGCTCGTCGACGCCGGGCGGCAGCGCGAGCCGACGACCATACTCGGCCGTGAGCGACGGTCGCGAGATCCACCACGCGACCGCGCCCAGATACACGGGCAACAGCGGCAGCAGCACCACGAACAAGATCAGCGCGAGCGGAAGCATCAGCAGCAACAGCGGCAGCGCGACCTTGCTGCGACGGACGCTGATCCGAAACACCTTCTCCAGCATCCCGCCGTGCGCGAGCCGACCGCCGGGCCGTGCCTCGGCGAGGATGCCCAGCGACGCGAGCGAAGCGGCCAACGCCCGCGCGCTCGCTTCGGAGATCCGCACGACGATCGGAAACGGCAGCCGCGGGATCCGTTCGGCGAGCGTGCCCACGCCGAGGCCCGAGTCCGGGTTCGCGCGCAGCCACGTGAGCAGGCGGTCGCGCAGCGTGCTGCTGAGCTTGTCGCCGAGCTCACCGGGGCCGGTCACGAACACCGACCACCGACCCGGCTCGACCGCCACGCGCCACAGTCCGCACTCCAGGCACACGCGCACGCCCACCACGATCGGCGCGCCACAGCGAGCACAGCGACCGGACACCGCCGCGTCCAGGAGATCCCGCGGCCGCACCAGCGCCAGGGCTCGCGTCGCATTCGGGACATCGGCGATCAACCCGTCGAGCACCTCGACCACCGCCGACGCGGCATGGATGCGATCGCTCGGCTGCTTGGCGAGCAAGCCCGAGACCAGCTCGCGCAGCTCGGGCCCGTAGCGATCGGGCATCGTCGGGGCGACCCGCGTGCGATGAGCGTCGAGCACCGCGAACGGGGTCGGGGCTGCGAACGGCGGCCGCCCGGTGGCCATCTCCAGCATGATGCAGCCGAGCGCGTAGAGGTCCGTGCGAGGATCGACCGCGAGCGGATCGAGCGTCTCCGGGGCCATGTAATCGGGCGTCCCGAGCACCGTCATCGCCTCGCGATCGACGCCCGCGAAGCTGGTCGCGCGCGCCATCCCGAAGTCGGCGATCTTCGCGATCTCCTGCTCGGTGTTGGCGTGGGCGATCAGCACGTTGGCCGGCTTGAGATCGCGATGGATCACCCCACCCGCGTGCGCGACCGCGAGCCCGCGGGCGATGTCGCGAGCGAGCCTCAGCAGGCGCGTCGGCTCGAGCGGGGCCGCGCGAGCGATCAGCTCGGCGAGCGTCGGCCCCTCGATCAGCTCCATCAGCAGCGCCCGCCGCCCGTTCAGCTCCAGCGCGCCATGGACCGCGACGATGTTGAAGGCCCGCAGCGTGCGAGCGAGCTCGACTTCGCGAGCGAAGCGACGCGCGGCCGTGGGATCACGAGCGTTGCGCTCGTGCAGCAGCTTGACCGCGTACGCATGCCCGGTGCTGCGGTCGAGCGCGCGGACGACCGTCGCCACGGCACCGACCCCAATCTCCTCGCGCAGCTCGAGCTGGTCGGCCGTGGGGATCACGGTGGGAAATTTAGCAGTGCGACGTGATACAAACGAGGCATGCGTGGGCTGATCTGGATCGGCGCGACGACCTTCGTCACGGCGGCACTGGTCGCGTTCGCGTGCGACCGGAATCCGCCCATGTCGGCATTTCGCTGCCAACCCAGCGGTCGCAGCCCAACTTGCCCGAAGGGCTACGTGTGCTGCTCGGACGACCCCGCCGCGCTCGATCTCACCAACCTCGGCGGCCCGGCGTTGCCTGCCTATGAGGGTCGCGAGGGCAGCGGCGTGGCGCTGTTCTCGGCCGCCCGCAACTCGGCGAGCTACTCGGGCATGTGCGTGCGCGAAGGCTCGGTCCCGCCGCGAGGAGCCCTCGAAGAGCCGCTCGCCGCCGGTTGCCCGATCCCTTGCAATCCCAGCTGGACAGCCGAGGAGCGGGCCGCCGTCTGTGGACCGGACACGATCTGCTGCCAGACCGTCGAGCTCGACGAGTCCGATTGCGTGCTGGACCCCGCGCTCGGCTCGACCGGTTGTTGGCGACCGGCGCACGGCGGCGACATCGAAGGGCTCGGTGGGCTCGAGGCCACGCGCTGGACCACGGACGATCACGCCACCCTGCAGGATCCAGGCGGGTCTGGCTGTGCAGAGTTCGTCGCGGGCCTGACTGACGCCAAGCTCGACGACGCCGCAGCCGAGCGCGATGAAGTGATGGATGCGTGCCTTCGCCGGCTCGGCGTGGCCAATCTGCGCGGCTTCTGCCTGGGTGGCGCGGGCGTGAATTTCTGTCCGCTCGCGCAGCCGAGCTACCGCGACGCGTGCGAGCAGCTCAACGACGCCGAAGCGCGCGACGGCTGCGGCTGACGCTTGCGATCGTTTGTGGACCCCGCCGCGGCCGCCCTGATAGAGTCGTCGCCTAAATGGCTGCGCGACGACTTTGGCTCACCCTACCGCTAGTTTTTGCATACGGCTGCGCGCGCGACGAGCAATCGAGCGAGCAGGGTGCCGACGGCATCGTCACCTTCGGCCCGACCGAGGACGGCATCGAGTCGAACGACGACGACAACGACGACAACGACGACGACACGCCGCCCAAGCTCGACTCTGCGCCGGACGAAGGCATGATGGAGGCGGGCGACGAGGCTCCGACCGACTGCGAAGGCGTCTCCCCGCCCACGCCCGACGCGACCCTGACCGGCTTCGTCTACGCGCCCAACCTGCAGATCCCGATCAGCGGCGCGCTCGTGTACCTGACCGAGGAGGATCCCGAGCCGATCCCCGACGGCGTCTACTGTGCCGAGTGCGTCGAGCTGCCGTGCGACGCCCACTTCGTGCTCACGCAGCCCAACGGCTCGTTCTCGCTGCCGGCCGTGTCGGGCAGCGGGCAGAAGCTGGTCGTGCAAAAGGGCCAGTTCCTGCACGTCACCGAGCTCGACGTGGTGCCCGGCAACAACGCGATCGCGCCGGTCGACAGCAGCCTGCCCGGCGAGTGGAACCCGGCCGCCGGCCACTGGATCCCGCGCATCGCCGTCTACGAGATCTTCAACGACTCGATCTTCAACTTGCTGGGCAAGATCGGCCTCGGCCAGGTCGACGGCAACGGCGAGCTGATCATGGGCACCGAGCAATTCGACATCCTCGATCCGTACTCGGACGGGGACCTGCTCGACAGCCTCGGCGCGATGCAGGATTACCACATCATCTTCATTCCCTGCATGTCCCAGAGCGGGCTCGGGGCGGTCTCGCCGATTCGCGAGCTCAACATTCGCGATTGGACCGAGCAGGGTGGAAAGTGGTACGTCACCGATTGGGCCAACGAATATCTGTATGAGCCCTTTTCCACGTATCAGGACTTTCACCAGCCCTTCGATCCCGACCTGAGCTTGTACGAGTCGCAGGGCACGATCGTCGATCCCGATCTGCTCGCCTGGCTCTCCGCGTTGCCGGCCCCGCTCAAGGACATCGGCAGCGGCTACCCCAACCTCAACGGCCTGCCCACGGTCACGCTCGA
>DATLLB010000343.1:0-6537 GCA_035538075.1 Enhygromyxa sp. | reverse complement strand
CAGCTGGAGAACTACGCCGCCGACGGCACCCCCGGCTGGACCTCCGACGCGCTGCCGAACGCCGACTATCACGAGCTCGCCGCCGACCCCCACGGCAACGTCTACGTGCTCGCGAGCGCCGCGGATCCTTCATCGTTCAGCCTGCACAAGCTCGATGACACCGGCGCGCTGGTGTGGACGGTCGATCACGACGACGCCGACGTGCTCGACACCGCGACCGGCCTGGTGCTGCTGCCCGGCGGCGCGATCCTGGTCGCCGGCTACACCAACGGCGCGCCGAACCAGCCCGACGGTCTGCTGAGCTGGTACGACGGTGACGGCAACCTGCTGCACGAGCGCACGCTCGACGGCATGGCCGACGATGACGGCGACGTCTTCACCGACGTCGCCGTCAGCCCCGGCGGTACGCATGCGGTCGCCGTCGGTGGCCGGCGCGAGGCCGGGGGCGACGGCGATCTGTGGATCTACAAGTTCGAGATCTGAACCGGAGCGAAGCGGGCCGACGGCGGAGTTCGGATTGAACGCACTCACTCGCACAGGCACGCGGGCGCGTCCTCGATGCGCTCGCGGTTGACCTCGGTGCCCTGGTAGCTCCAGCTGCTGGTCGAGTTGTCGTCCTCCTGGATGACCGTCTTGGCCATCGTGAAGCGCGTCAGGTCGTCGTTGAACACGAACTCGGAGAGCGGCTGATCGGTGGTCTCGTCGACCGCGAGCGGCTTTCCCTTCGGGAGCTTGGCCCGCTTGCAGAACGCACCCTTGCACAGGATCTCGCCCTGCGAGCGGTACCCGACGATCGCCGCAGGCTCCCACGCGACCGTGGTGCCCGAGAGCTCGCCGCTCGTGAGGCCGCACTCGTCGGGGCCGGCCTCGCCGTCGAGCCGGGTGGTCACGTCCGCGCCGGGGCTGCTGACGCGAAAATGCAGGCTCATCGCGTAGGAGACCAGGAAGGCATCGCTGCCGGGCATACCGTCGACGTCGCGAAAGCGGAGCACGAAATTGCCGGGGCCCACTTGGTCATCGGCGTTCGGAGATTCGACGACCGTGTTGACCTGGTTGCCGAGGCCGAGCGGGGTGTCGCTGATCTCGAATTCGCTGCCGGAGAGATCGTAGGTGATCTCCCACGCCTCACATTGAGCCGGTGGCTCGCCCTGATCGCCGTCGCCGTCGCCATCGCCGTCTCCATCGCCGTCACCGTCACCATCGCCCTCTCCGTCGCCGTCTCCATCCCCCTCTCCGTCGCCATCTCCATCCCCGTCGCCATCTCCGTCACCATCGCCGTCGCCGTCGCCGTCTCCGACTTCGTCGCCATCGCTGGAGATTGGGCCGAGGTCGTCGTCACCGCACGCAATCGAGCTGGCGGCGGACAACACGAGAATCGCGAAACTCGGAGCGATTGTGCGCATGACCTTCGAAGCATAGTCGTCATGCAATTCACAGCAATGCAAACTGTGCAGAATTACGCCGCCATCCGCGGCATGCCATCATGACACGGGCGCTCGCATCAACGTGCAGATCCGCCGTGATACAGCCATTCGAACGCAGCCTCGTCCTGCAACAGCTCGCGCCCACGCGCAGCCAAGTCGCGGGCGATTGCCTCGGTCACGCCGTCCTCTCGCGCCGCGCCGACGCGACCGTGGCGAACCATCGCGCCCGGATACCAAAACGGCACCTCGGTGATCGTGGTCGCGTCGAACTTGCGATCGTGCTGCTTCATCCACGCGAACGAGGTGTGCTCGAGGATCGTCGGCCACTGCTCGGCGCTCGGCTCGAGGCCGAGGAAGCTCGCGATCTTCCGCACCGAGCCCTCGTGGTCGCGCTTCATGTCGGCGAAGTGCAGCAAGAGCACGTTGTCGCGCTGCCGCAGCGGCCACCACTGCGCCATGAACCCAAAGAACATGGCCGGCAGCGCCTCGGCGACCAAGCTCTTTGTATAGAAGGACTCGAAGTCGGGCTGCACGAAGGCCGCGCGCGGGATCTGCCAGAGCTCGAGCCACTCCGCGGTGTGCTGGCGCATGAACGGCTCGAGCGAGGCGATCGCCTCCTCGGGGTTGCGCACGATCACGACGTACTTCACATCGTCGAGATAGGGCAGCATCGGCGGCGCCGAGTGGCTCTTGAACGCGCGCCGGCGATCCGCGGGCATGCTGTCGATGCGCGCGACGACTTCTTCGGCGGTGCGGCGCGGATGCTCGACGAACTCGAGCCACGGCACCTCCGCGTAGATGTCCGCGAAGTCCGGATCGCCGCCCGTGCGCAGCTGATGGACGATGTTCATGGTCCAGGTCGTGCCGCTCTTGGGCGGGACCGAGACCACGATGTCGCCCTCGCGCCAGCGGATCTTCTGCTGGATCTCCGGGTCGAGCCAGATCTTGCCAGCGGGCGCTTGCTCGGACATACGGCGGCGAGTCTATCAGTAGTAGGATTGCTTGTGGCTCTCACCCGCGAGCAAGTCGTCGCGTACCTCTCCGCCTTGTCGCCAGCGGAGCTGCACGAGCTGATCCGCGAGCTCGAACACATCTGGGGCCTCGAGCGATCGGTCGGCTCGCCGTCGCCGTCCGGGGAGCACCGCGAGATGTTCATGGTGTCGAACCTCGGCCCAGAGGGGTGGGATGTCGTCCTGCTCGAGGTCGGTCCGCAGCGCATCGCGGTGATCGTTGCGTTGCGCGAGGGTTTGAACCTGTCGCTGGGCGAGGCCCGTGCACTGGTCGACGCGGCCCCGGTCACGGTCCGCGAGGAGCTTACCCGGTGGGAGGCGGGTGAGCTGGTCGAGCGCTTGCGTGCGGTCGGAGCCACGGTGGAGCTACGCTGAGCGGCGTCGATCCATCAGCCGCTCTCCGAGCAGTTGAGCGCCCGAAGCCTCACAGCGCTTCCAAGAACGCCACGAGATCCGCCCGCTCTTGGGCCGTCAGGTTGATCGGCGGGCCCTTGAATTGGGGGCTCGCGTAGAAGTCGACGACATCGTCCAGGGTCGCCGCCGATCCGTCGTGGAAGTAGGGTGCCCGAGCCGCCAGTCCACGCATGCCCGGAGTCTTGAACTCGTTCATGTGATCCCACCTCCCGGTGATGAGCGCGCGACCGGGATCCGTGGTCGCGACAATCTCGTCGGTCTGCAAATTGCGGAACGTGTACAGAGGCATGTCCGACGTACGACGGCTCGCCTCGGAGATGCCGATGTCGAAGAACAGGGCTCGGCTGTTATTGCCGACGTTGCCGACATCGTGACAAAAACCACCGCAGACGTCATTGAAGATCGCCTGCCCGCGAGCGACGGCACGGCGAGTCACGTTGACACCGCCACCGGGAGCATCGATCCACGCGTCATAGATATTGAAGCCGAGCTCGCTGCAATCTTCGTCGGCGAGGTACTCCGGACCGCCGTGAGCCTCGGCGGCGTGAAGCTCCTTGGCGCCGTCGTGGTGGCTCTGGCTGTTGGCGAGGTTGATCTCGAGGCTGACGATGGACTCGAGCGTCGCCTGCGAGAGCGGATCGCCCTCGGCGTGACCCAAAGTGGCATTGTTGGCCTGATTGGCCAAGCCGGCGAGGAGGCCCTTCGGGCTGGTCTCGCGCCCGTCCCACATGATGCGGTTCAAGCATCCCAGGTTGGCGGCCGGCAGCGGGCGCCGGAACAAGGACAGCTCTTTCGCGCTGGCAAAGCCGTACGGATCGTCGACCTCGATGAGCTCGAACTCGGCGTTGGCGGGAATGGGCATACCAATGCGAATCACGGCCTTGGTCAGCAGCATGCTGTAGGCCTTGCGCCGGGCGCCAACGGTCGCCACGTCGGCGTTTGGCGAGTTGGAGCCGTCGTTGGGGCGAAAGATGGGGTCTTTGCCCGCGGTGGCGTCGAAGCGTGCCTTCACCGATTTTGGCCGAATGCTCCAGCCGTCGGCGGGGTCATGGCAGGTCACGCAGCGGCGGCCGTTGCTCCCGAGGTCTTGAAAGAACTCGTTGGTGAGGTCGGTCGAGCCGAGCGGGTTGAACGTCTCCGAGTCACCCGATGCATTTGGAAACTTCTTGCCATTCTGTAGCTTGTCACCCTTGCCCCGAAATGGGTCTGACTGCTGCGCGACATCGTCGGCATCGGCGATGTCGGTGCACCCCTGTGCCAGCGGTGATGCTGCGATAGCCACGGCAAAGAAACATGAATATGTGTATTTTCGCATCGACGCCTCCCATGCGCGGTGAATGAATGCGCCATTCATTCAAGCAGGCAATTGCCCAAGCGACAAGCACGCATCGAATTGCCCTGCTCTGATCGTGGTAAATCAGCGCGCGCTCGACGTGCGCATTGTACCACGGACCAATCCACGGTGAGCCATGGACACTCGCGGCAGCAGATGAAAGTCGCCACATTCGAGCGACCCGCCACATTTGAGAATATCAGACCATCGACATTGAACGCCCTCGCAGCCCGTCAACCCGCCACGCGACGGGCCGAGAGCACCGTCGGCAGCGACTCGAGCCGGCCGAGCGCGCGGACGATCTGCGTGGCCTGATCGACCTCGAGCTCGAGCGTGACCGTCTGCGTACCGGGCCGCTTCTTGCTGCGCGAGGTATGCGTCGCTCGCATGTTGATGCCCATGTTGCTGACCACGTCGGCGATGTCGCGCAGCACCCCAGGGCGGTCGACGACCTCGAGGCTGATCTTGACCGGGTAGCGGTGGCGATGATGGCGGCCCCAGTCAATCTCGAGGATGCGCTCGGGCTCCTGCGTGTGGAGGATGTTGGGGCAGTCGCGGCGGTGGATCATGATCCCGCGCCCGCGGCTGACCCAGCCGACCACGTCATCGCCGGGCACCGGTGAGCAGCAGCGCGCGGGCTGACTGAGCACGTCGCCGACACCTTCGACCGAGACGCCGGTGGCCTTGCGGGCGGCCTCGCTCGGGCGCGTCGGGATCGGCTCGATCTCGGGCTCGGGCTCGGGCGGCCGCTGGCGCTCGAGCAGCTCGGCGGCGAGGCCTTGCGGGTTGAGATCGCCGAAGCCGATCGCGGCCAGCAGATCGTCGGCGGACTTGAACTCGTGCCCGAGCGCGAGCGCCTCGAGCTGCGCGGGCGTCGGGGCGATCGAGCCCGCGCAGCTCGCGCTCGAGCGTCTCGCGGCCGGACACGATCGCCTCGTCGCGATCTTGCTGGCGGAACCACTGGCGGATCTTCTGCTTGGCGCCCGCGGTCGCGAGGTAGCCGAGGTGCGGGCTCAGCCAGTCGCGGCTCGGCTCGGGCTTCTTCTTCTTGAGGATCTCGACGCGGTCGCCGGTCGCGAGCTTGTGGTTGAGCGGCACCATCACGCCGTTGACCCGCGCGCCGCGAGCCCGGTGACCGACGTCGGTGTGGATGCGATAGGCGAAGTCGAGCGGGGTCGCGCCGTCGGGCAGCGCGATCACGTCGCCGGCCGGGGTGAACACGTGGACCTGATCCTCGAACAGATCGGTCTTGAGCGCCTCGGCCAGCTCGCGCGCGTCGACCAGCTGCTTTTGCCAGTCGACCAGCTGACGCAGCAGGTTGAAGCGCTCGGCCTTGCTCGAGTCGCGCTTGCCCTCCTTGTAGGCCCAGTGCGCCGCGACACCGAACTCGCCGAACAGGTGCATGTCGCGGGTCCGGATCTGGACCTCGAGCGGGCGTCCGCCCGGACCGATCACCGCGGTGTGCAGCGACTGGTAGCCGTTTTGCTTGGGCCGCGCGATGTAGTCGTCGAACTCGCCGGCGATCGGCGACCACAGCCCGTGCACGACCCCGAGCGCGGCATAGCAGTCGCGCTTGCCTGCGCGCGGATCATCGCCCTCGACGATCACCCGCACCGCGTCGACGTCGTAGATCTCCTCGAACGAGACCCGCTTGCGCTGCATCTTCTTGAAGATGCTGTTGATGTGCTTGGGCCGGCCGTTGACCTCGGCGTCGATGCCGGTGCGCTCGAGCTCGCTGCGCAGGATCTCGACGACCTCGGTCACCGCCCGCTCGCGATCGCTGCGCCGCGCGGCCAGCTTGGCCTTGAGATCGGCGAAGACCGCGGGCTCCAGCTCGCGCAGCGCCCGATCCTCGAGCTCCCACTTGAGCTGCCAGATACCCAGGCGATTGGCGAGCGGCGCAAACACGTCGCGGGTCTCGACCGCGATGCGGCGGCGCTGCTCGGGATCGGCGATCTTGCGCAGCTCGCGAATCACCTCCAGGCGATCGCAGAGCGTGATCAACACGACCCGCACGTCGGCGGCCATCGCCACGAACATCGTGCGCAGCGACTCGGCCGACTCCTCGTCGAGCGCGTGCCAGTGGATCGCCGCGAGCCGCTCGACGCCGAAGATCAAGCCGTCGACCTCGGCGCGCAACTCGGCGCTGAAATCCAGAGTCTCGAGCGTGCTCGCAGTCCGCTCGCCAAACAGCGCGAGGACGCTGGCGATCAACGTGGGCGGATCGAGGCGCAGGCGAGCGAGCGTGGCCGTGCGTCGCAGCGCCCGCTCGCTGTCCGAATCAGCGCTGCGGCGAAACGCCAGCGCGCGCTCGAGCGCAGCGAGCTGATCGGCACCGTGGTGCTCGCGGCAGCGG
>DATLLB010000342.1:0-6469 GCA_035538075.1 Enhygromyxa sp. | reverse complement strand
ACGCTGTTTCCTTCGACCGCGTGCTGGCTGCAGCACGAGCTCGAGATCCGCGGCATGCCGGCGTTCGATGTCGCGGCCGGCTGCAGCGGATTTTTATACGCGCTCGAGGTCGCCGCGAGCATGGTCGTCGCGGGCCCGTGCAAGCGCGTCGCGGTGGTCGGCGCGGAGGTCATGAGCAAGGTCGTCGACTGGACCGATCGCACCACCTGCGTGCTGTTCGGCGACGGCTCCGGGGCGATGATCATCGAGGCCTGCAGCGAAGACGTCGGCCTGCTCGCGTCCAACTGGGGCGCCGACGGCAACCTCGCGTCGATCCTCTATCAGCCGGCCGGCGGCACGCGCATGCCGGCGACCGAGCAGACCGTCGCCGACCGCATGCACACCGTGAAGATGAAGGGCGCGGCCGTGTTCAGGCACGCCGTGCGAGCGATGACCTCGGCGGCCGTCGAGGCGGTCGAGGCCGCGGGGCTCAGCGCCGATCAGATCGATCTGCTGATCCCCCACCAGGCCAACCTTCGCATCATGGAAGCCTGCCGCGTGCGGCTCGGGATCCCGCCCGAGCGCATGTTCTCGACCGTCGATCGCTACGGCAACATGTCGGCCGCGTCGATTCCGGTCGCCATCCACGAAGCGCGCGAGGCCGGTCGCATGCCTGCCGGCACCAACGTCGCGCTCGCGGCGTTCGGCACCGGGCTGACCTGGGCCGGCGCGATCCTGCGGACGTAGAACGTCAAATCGTAGCGGTCGCGATCCAGGCCAACGCGGCGAGCGAGCCGTGCCCGCTGGCGAGCGCGAGCGCTGCCACGCGCATGCGCTTCTCGGACGCGCCGAGCAGCACCAGCACGGACATCGACCAGCCGGCGGCGAACCACAAGAGCGCAGCGCCGACCAGCTCGGGATCGCCGTCGGCCGACAGCAACGCGCGACCGACCAACACCAGGATCGCCAGCGCACCCCACCACAGCAGGCGATGCCCGACCGACGCGAGCGGTCGCTTGTGCGACCACGTCCAGCGCCCGATCGCGAGCGTCGCTCGCCAACAACCGCGAGCACACGCGCCACCGAGTCGACGCAGGCGTGGCCACGTCCACTTCGCCGCGGCGGCCGAGTGGTGACCGACGAACCGAGCCGTCGCACCGCTCGCCGTCACCACCGCGTGCACGCCCTTCGCGGTCGCGCGGCTGACCCGGGCGACCGTCTCCGGATCCGCCAGCACGGGGCTCGGTTTGCGCGGCGAACGCTTGCCTGGCTCGGCCATCGGCGCGAGTGTTTCAGCTGCACGCGGGGGGTCAATTTTTGTGCGAATCCGGGCCATACTTCACCGGTGAGCCGCAGGAGGATCTCGTCGTCGCGCCGAGTCGAGTTGCTGCTGGCGGTGTTGCTCGGCGTCACGCTGCTCGCCGACGAGGTCGAGGCGAAGAAGCTCCCGGCGCCCAACAAGCCGCGCAGCGGCAAGGCCTACGAAGAGCGGAAGGCCCCGCCGCCGCCCGACGACACGGACGTGGTCGCCGAGCACGAGCTCGAGCCGGTCGAAGCGCCCAAGCAACCGCTGGTCGAAGCGACCGCGACCGTGTGGGCGCAGGCCGGCAGTCGCTCGTGGACCGGCTGCTCCAAGGTCGCGACCGAGGCCGGCAAGCAGCTGTTCGGCTACGGCGAGGAGATCAACAATTTTCGCGAGAACCACCACTGGGCGATCCAGGCGGGCGAGTGCCCCAACGCGCCCGAGGTGCTGGCGATGGCCTCGCGCGCGGAGCTGCTGCGCCGCTTCGATCTGCCCGAGGGCATCGACGGCAAGACCGACCTGACCACGCTCGAGGGCGAGATGACGGTCAGTCGCGTGGTCGCGCTCGCGTGGATCGACGCGGCCGAGGCCGAGCTGCATCGCCGCAGGGACAAGCGCGGGCTCGGACTCGAGTACTGGCGCGCGCGAGCGTTGCTCTCGACCGGCGACGTCGAGGGCGCCGAGCAGGCCCTGAAGCTCGGCCTGCGCGAGGCCACGGTCGAGGGCTGGAAGCTTCGTCGCCTGCTCGCGCTCACCAAGCTGTTCGCCGGCGAGCTCGAGACCGCGCTCGAGCAGGCCAACCGCGCCCTCAATGACGCTCCGCAGTCGCTCGGCGGCGATCGCCTGATCTCGATGTACGTGCTCGCGCTGGTGCTCGATCGTGCGGGCGATACCGCCGGCGCCGAGCGACACATGAAGGCCGCGCTCGACATGGACGGCGACGGAGGCCAGATGCGCGCGCTCGAGTCGGCGCTGCCCACCCACGAGCGGCTTTACCTGCGCGCCTATGCGAGGACCGTGCGACGCGAGTCCGCGGGCGCGCTGCGGCTGTGGGATGCGTATCTCGCTCGGCCGCAACCCGAGGCGCCCGAGCGGCGACTGGCCGAGCGTCATCGCAGCGCGCTGCAACCATTGCCAAGCAACCTCGGGGGCCCAGCGCACGTAGACGAAGGCAAAGCCGCCGAAGGCAGCAAAGCCGGGTCCGGCACCAAAGCCCCGTAATCCATTTGCAACGGCGCTTGAAACGTCGTACGTGAGGCTCGATGGCCGAGTCCGTCCCGCGCAAGCCGGTCACCGTCCCCTGCATCCTCGCCCGCAAGCGCGATGGCGTGCCGATTGTGATGGTCACCTGCTATGACGCGACCTTCGCTCGGCTGATCGACTCGTGCGACGTCGACATCGTGCTGGTCGGCGACAGCCTCGGCATGGTCATGCAGGGTCACGAGCACACGCTCGAGGTCACCGTCGAGCACATGGCCTATCACGCCCGCTGCGTCCGTCGGGCCCTGCGTAGCGCTCACCTGACGGTTGACATGCCGTTCATGAGCTACCAGATCAGCCCCGAGCGCGCGCTCGAGAACGCCGGGCGCTTGGTCAAGGAAGGTGGGGCCGCGTCGGTCAAGCTAGAAGGCGGCGCGCAGGTGGTGCCGGCGATCGAGAAGCTGGTCGCCGCCGGCATCCCGGTCATGGGTCACCTCGGCCTCACTCCGCAGAGCGTGCATGCGTTCGGCGGCTTCAAGGTCCAGGCCCGCGATCACGAGACCGCCGAGCGCCTGCGCAGCGAGGCCGCGATGCTCGAGCAAGCGGGCTGCTTCTCGATCGTGCTCGAGGGCATCCCGGCCGCGCTCGCGACCGAGGTCAGCGCCTCGCTGACGATCCCGACGATCGGCATCGGAGCGGGCAACGGCTGCGACGGTCAGGTGCTGGTCATGCAGGACCTGCTCGGGCTCGACGACAGCTTCAAGCCCAAGTTCGTCAAGCGCTACGCCGAGCTGGCCGACCCGATCCGCGCCGCGTTCTCGGCCTACGCCGCCGACGTCCGCTCGCGCGCCTTTCCGGGCCCCGAGCACAGCTTCGGCGGCAAGCCGCCGCCCGTGCGGCCGGCTCCCGATCCCGACCCCGATGGCGACGAGCCGGCCGTGCCCCCGCCGCCGCGCCGCACCGGCTACGGCCCGGCATGATTCACGACCATGGTCGAAGTCCTGCGCAGCGTATCCGAGCTCCGCGCGTGGCGGAGGGATCGTACGGCGAGCGGTCGCGGCGTCGCTTTGGTCCCGACCATGGGCTACCTGCACGAGGGTCACCTCGAGTTGATGCGTGAGGGTCGACGGCGGATGCCGTCCTCGCGTGGCGACGTCGCGATCTCGATCTTCGTCAACCCCACACAGTTCAACGATCCCCGCGATCTGCAGAGCTACCCGCGCGACGAGCTCGGCGATCTCGAGAAGGCCGCGAGCGTCGGCGTCGACATGGCGTTTTGTCCGAGCGATCCGATCGAACTCTACCCGACTGGAGCGAGCACCTGGGTCGACGTCGCGGGCCTCGACGAGCACCTGTGCGGCGCGACTCGGCCCGGCCACTTTCGGGGCGTGTGCACGATCGTCTGCAAGCTCTGGCAGCTGTTCACGCCCGAGCTCGTGCTGTTCGGGCAGAAGGACTTTCAGCAGCTCGCGATCGTGCGGCGCATGCATCGGGATCTGTTCTTGTCGGGCGAGATCGTCGGGCTGGCGACCGTGCGCGAGGCCGACGGGCTCGCGCTGTCGAGCCGTAACGCGCGACTCAGCGCCCAAGCTCGGCAGGACGCGCTCGCGATCCCACGCTTCTTGGCGAACGTGCGCCAGCGCTTCGAGGCGGGCGAGCGGGATCCTGCGCGGTTGATCGCCGAGGCCGAGCAGGCGCTCGCGCCCGGGCGCGTTCACTACGTCTCGGTCGTCGACGCCGAGCGACTGCAGCCGGTCGAGCGCGTCGAGGCGCCGACCCTGGTCGCGCTCGCGGTGTTCTTCGACGAGGTGCGGCTGATCGACAACGTGCTGCTCATGCCGTGATCGGGCCGCCGACCGCCATGAGCATGGCGACCGTCAGCAGCTGCTCGGATCCGAGTCCGCACAGCCCTAACCAGATCAGGCCGTCGGAGCCATCTGCGAACCACCACCAGTCGAGGTTGGTGATGCCGGCGAGCGCACGCTCGATTGTGCCGTCGTCACCGAGCCGCTCACACGCAGTCGCGAGCGCGAGCGGCTCGGGTCGAGGGCCCAGCCGCCGCGGCGCCAACGGCTGGGCGACGGCGGAGCCGTGGAAGCGCGCCGCCAGGTTGTCGAGCACGCCCTCGATCCGTCGCTGCGCGACGGGATCATGGCACGCGAGCATCGGTGGCCGGCGGCGTTCGGCCATGTGCCGCACGTGCACCGCCAGGCTCGGATCCCCGCTCGAGTGGAGCTGCCGCTCGATCACCACCGCTTCGAACACCTCGCGAAAGAGCCCACGCGAGTCGATCCACGCCAGATCGAGCCCCTCCAAGCCCGTCCCCTTGCGGACCAACTCGCCCTCGAGCGCCGAGATCGGTGAGCCGCTCGGCGGCAGGATCCGCGTGATGTCGGTGCTGTACCAGAGCGTCCGCACACCCGGCAGGGCCATGCGATAGCGATCGCGTTGGTCCGAGCGCGGCGGTCGAGACGTCCACAGCGCCAGCAGCAGCGGCGTGCCATGCCAGCGCGCGAGCCCACCAGTGACGATTGCCAGCGCAGCCTCGGCTTCGTCGAGCGGCTCGCCGCGCAGATCGACGCGGATCAGCAGCTCTTCGAGCAGCGCCAACGACGGGTGCTCGAGCAAGCGCGCGAGCAACTCGGACCATCCCCGCAAACCGAGCCCGGGACTCGGCGCCGGCTGATCGATCAACAGCTCGAGCCGGCGCACGAAGCCCCGCTGCCACAGCGCCCAGAGCTTGCGTTGCGAGCCGCCTTCGAACGCCGGGAGCTCGGGTGCCAGCTCGACGCTGCTCTCGATCAGCTCGCTCGCCCGCGTCCGCGCGCGCTCGAACTCCTCGATCGTCTCGCAGTGCGCCTCGGCGTCCTGCACCGCGATCAGCTCGCCACGCGGATGCCCCTGGCTCTCGAGCCAGTCCGCGTAGACCAGCAGCAGCTCGCGGTCATCCGGCCGCGCGCGCAGCTCGGCGAGAGTGGGCGGCACCTCCCCAGCTTAGCGCGGCTCAGCCTTCGCTGATCACCGCGACGTGCCGACCGTTGCCGCGCTTGACGGTGACCTCGGCCTTGCCGCGGTTCTTCTCCAGCGCCTCGACGATCTCGACGATCGAGCCAATCGTCGCCCCGTTGACCTGCTCGATCACGTCGCCGTTGCGCAGCCCGAGCCGATGCCCGACGCCGCCCTCGACGACCCGCTCGACCACCACGCCATCCGTCGTCTCGCGCACCTCGACGCCGAGCCGCGCCGGCTTGCCGTCGTAGAGATCGCCGCTCTTGCTGTTCGGCGAAGGATTGGGCGCGGGCGCAGGCTGCTTGTTGGGGAACGGATTGACCGGCGTGTTGATCCGCGCGAGCGAGTCCGGATCCGGCCGCTCGGCGAGCGTCACGTTGACGGTCTGCTGCTTGCCGTCGCGCAGCACCACCATCGCAACCTTGGCGTTGGGCGCAATCTCGCCGATGCGCGTACGCAGGGCGTCGAAGTCGGCGACCTTCTTGCCATCGATCTCGAGCACGCGATCGCCCACCTTCAGCCCGGCCGCATCGCCGGGTCCGCCCGCATGCACCTCGCTGATCACCGCGCCGATCTGTGGCGCGACCCCATACTCCGGCGGCTCGTCCTTGCCCGACACGCCCAACCACCCGCGGCTGACCTTCCCGCGCTCGACCAGCTGCGGGATCACGACCTTCGCCTGATCGATCGGCACCGCGAACCCGAGCCCATCGTGCCCGCCGATCGCCGTGTTGATGCCGATCACCTCACCCGCGAGGTTGAACAGCGGACCACCGCTATTGCCCGGATTGATCGCCGCGTCGGTCTGCAGGAAGTCGGCGTAGCCATCTTGATAGAGGCCAAGGCTGCCGCGTCCCTGCGCCGAGATGATCCCGCGCGTGACCGTGTGCTCGAGCCCCATCGGGCTGCCCATCGCCAGCACCCAGTCGCCGACCCGCAGCGCGTCGCTGCTCCCGAGCACGACCGTGGGCAGACTCT
>DATLLB010000341.1:0-9631 GCA_035538075.1 Enhygromyxa sp. | reverse complement strand
ACTTCGCGCAGACCACCGGTGACGAGCTGCGCGCCCAGCTGGTGCGGTTCGAGAAGGCTGGCGTGACCGGGATCGTGCTCGACATGCGCGACAACCCGGGCGGCCTGCTCTACGCCGCGGTCGAGGTCGCCGACGCGTTCGTCGACTCCGGCACGATCGTCGCCACGGTCGGCGAGTCGTCGCCGCGCGACGAGAGCAAGGCCGACGGTCGCTACCAGTTCGCCGACGTGCCGCTGGTGGTGCTGGTCGATCAGGGCTCGGCCTCCGCGACTGAAATTGTCGCCGGGGCGCTGCGCAACCTCGATCGGGCCGTGATCGTCGGGCGTCGCACCTTCGGCAAGGGCTCGGTGCAGGTGCTCCACGATCGCCGCGTCGCCGACACCGAGCTCGCGCTCAAGCACACCGTCGCGCAGTACCTCACGCCCGGCGACGTCTCGATCCAGTCGGTCGGCGTGTCGCCCGATCTCGAGACCATCCCGGTCTACGTCGGCGAGGACTACTTGGCCTACTACGGCCGCAAGCGCTTCGACCTCGTGCGCGAGGAGTCGTTGTCCTCGCACCTGCTGAGCAGCAAGACCCAGGCGCAGGCGATCACCGCCGGGCCGCTCTACTTCCTGCAGCAGGGCTCGGTCGCCGATGGCAGCGGCACCAACGGGCTCGAGCGCGTCGAGCTCGAGGAGAACGCCGACAAGCGTGTGCAGATGCTGCTCGCCGATCCCGAGCTGCGCATGGCTCGCGATCTCGCGATCTGGGCGCCGAGCTCGAAGCGCAGCGACATGCTCGCCAAGCTGCCGCAGTTCATGCAGGAGCAGGCCAAGATCGAGGACGCCCGCATCGCCAAGAGCCTCGACTCGCGCGGCATCGACTGGTCCGAGGGCACCGAGCCCGCCGCGGGCTCCGGGCCGGTCCTGCAGATGGAGCTGACCACCGACAAGCCCAACCACGTCATCCGCGGTGGCGAGCACGGCGTGCTCACGGTCAAGGTCACCAACACCGGCGACGCCCCGGCCTATCGCGTGCGGGCGATCTCGGACAGCGACTACAGCTACTTCGACGAGCGCGAGCTGCTGTTCGGCAAGATCGATCCCGGCCAGAGCAAGACCGCGACGCTCAAGCTCTCGGTCGCCGCTCACGAGCTCTCGCGCACCGATCGCATCGACTTCCACGTGCTCTCGCAGCACGGCGCCAAGATCGACGAGCAGTCGCGTACCTGGATCGACGTCTCGGCCGAGGGCATCTCCCGGCCCGCGTTCGCGTTCGGCTATCAGGTCATCGACGATCCGGCCATGACCGGCGGCGGCACCCCGATCACCGGCAATGGCGACGGCCTGCTGCAGGTCGGCGAGCGTGTGCACCTGCGCGTGTTCGTGCAGAACACCGGCTCCGGCAAGGCCCAGGACGCGCGCGTGCAGCTGCGCAACGGCTCCGGCGACGCCGTGTTCATGCACGAGGGTCGCGGCAAGATCGGCGAGCTCGCGATCGGCGAGCACAACTTCGTCGACCTCGACTTCGAGGTCCAGAAGCCGACCCGCGAGGTCGACCTCCAGCTGACCGTCAGCGACAACAAGATCGGCGAGTATGTGACCGAGGAGCTGGTGTTCCCGATCGCCAAGCCGCTGAAGTTCGACAGCAGCAAGAAGGGCGCGGTCGTGGGTGACGTCGATCTCTACGCCGCGCCGATCGACGGCGCTCCGCGGCTGGCCACGACCGCCAGCGGCCAGCGCTTCGCCTCGCTCGGCTCGGCCGACGGCTGGCACAAGCTCGAGATCGGCAAGGGCCAGATCGCCTACGCGCGCGCCAGCGACTGCACGATCGAGGACGCCGCCCCGCGCAAGCCCGGCAAGGCCGAGATCCTCTACTCCGTCTCGCCGCCGAAGATCAGCCTGACCGGCGTCGTGCGCCAGACCGCCGGGGAGACCATCACCGTCAGCGGCGTCGCGACCGACGGCGAGGCCCTGCGCGACCTCTACATCACCGTCTACAACCCCTCGCGCAACCTGTTTGGCGGCGCGGCCAAGGTCTTCTACGTGGCCGCCCCGGATCCCAGCACCGGCAAGCTCGAGTTCACCGCCGAGATCCCGCTGCAGCCGGGCAACAACATCATCGACGTCTATGCCCGGGAGAACGAGCAGGTGACCGGCGTCGAGCGCATGTGGGTGCTGCGGACGTCGGGCTTGAGCGAGGCCCGTGCGGCCGAGCAGACCTTTGCCAGCAACGGCAAGCTGTCGGTCGACACCTTCAGCAAGTAGCCGAAGGTCAGAAAGTACAGATCCCGCGC
Source organism: Enhygromyxa sp. (assembly GCA_035538075.1). Lineage (GTDB taxonomy): Bacteria > Myxococcota_A > Polyangia > Nannocystales > Nannocystaceae > Plesiocystis. The sequence goes on along the minus strand of DATLLB010000341.1, from coordinate 7,353 downwards.
AAGTTGCCCTCGGCGTCCGGCCCACCAAAGGGCTGGCAGCGGGCGCCGCATTGGCACTGGGTCCCGGTCGGGCCAAAGTGAAACGGATCCACCCAGCAGCGCGCCACGCAATATTGCACGTCGTCGACGACGACATAGCAGGTGCCGTCGGCGGTCGTCTGGGTGTGCTCGGGGCAGTACTTGGCGATGCCGCCACATTTCGGCGCGCACACGCTGCCCGGCAGGTCGAAGGGTTTTTGTAGCGGGAGTTGTGGGCTGTTGCCGTAATTGGGGCAGCTGCCGTCTTCGGCGACCGGGCCATAGGGTTGTGTGGGATCGAGCTCCTCGATCGCACAGTAGCGCCCGTGGCAGCGCGGCTCGGTCGGGTTCTGCTCGATCGCCTGCGCGAGCTGATCCACGCAGCTCTCATAGCAAGCCTGGGCCTCCGGCTGGGTCGTGTCGCACCAGCAGCTGCCGCCCTCGCCATATTGGACCTCGAGCGCCTGCAGCTGGGCGGGGTTCGAGGCGCTCACGCACTCGAGCAGCTGCCGACACTCCTTGGGAGCGCTCCAGCACTGCGGCGACTCGCCATCAGCATCGCCATTCACCGGGTTTGCTTCGCGGGGCTCGGCGCCGCAGCCAATGCCGATTGCACACGCGATTACCGGTGAACAAAGCAGATATTTGAAGGCAGCCATCGATCAAACGTATCAGCGTCCTGATGCTCGTCATTCACAGCACCGATCCACGGCGTTTTCATCGTGCCCATGATCGCGCGGGGGCCGGATCGCCGAGCACCGCCTGGTCCGCCGGATCGGCTCATGGCACGTGAGCATGCGCTGGCTCCAAACCGAGCCGCGAGCTCGGGCGTACCCGCAGTTTCACGGTGTCGGCCGGCATGTCCTCGCAACCTCGATCTCGAAGCCACTCCAGCCGCCTGGCGCCGCTGTTCGCCCTGTCGCTCGTGCTTGGCTGTGCATACTCGGCGACGCCGCTCGACTCGGGTGCTCCGCTCGAGCCCACGCCCGCGCCTCGTGAGGCGCACCGCGTCGATCGGAGCCGCTCCGCGATGCAGTACACGATGCAGTACGGCTACGCCCAGCTGCTGCTGGCGATGGCGGCAAATGCCTCGCGCAGCACCGACCATGCCGAGCGTCAGCGCGCCCGCGATCATTACCTCGCGGCCCACGAGCAGTTCGTCCGCACGCTCGAGCTCGATCCCGAGGGACAATTCACGATCGCCGCCGCGTCGGCGCAGATCTTGGCGATGCGGGAGCACCTGCGCTACGTCGAACCGCCGGCCGTCACCAAGGCCTGTGCGGTCGATCTCGACGGTAGGTGTCGGTCGGCGGTCGACTACTCGCCGATCGAGATATCGGCCGCTGCACGGCGGATGCTCGACGCCTACGATATTTACGTCAAATACGTGAAGAGCAATGCGGTCGAGGAATTGCGCGAGATTCTGCTCGCCCGCGCGCAGCTCCTGATTCAGCACAATCGCTTCGATGAGGCCGAGCTGGACCTCGCGCGAGTGCTCGAGGAATTCGCGGTGGTCGATCCCAGGCCGGTGGCCATGCTGCTCGACGTGCTGACCGTGCAGTGGCTGCGCGCCGGTGACGATCCGCAGCGCGTGCTCGCAACCAGCGACGCGCTCGAGGGCTGGGTGCGCGAGCTCGAAGCCTCGCCGGTCTGGCGACAGCCGGAGCTCGAACCCACTCGCGTGCAGCTGCAGCTGGTGCTCGGCGGGGTCGCTTGGCGGCGGGCGCTGGCTCATCGCGCGGCGGGTGATGCCGAGGGACTCAGCAAGTGCGCCGCGCAATTCGTCGAGCTCTACGAGCAGTACGACATGCACGCCGAGGCCCCGGCGATGCTCTGGCACGCAGCCGAGTGCCTCGCTGCCGCTTCGCAGGGTTACGAGGAGCTGAAGATGCTCGAGTCGCTGCTCGTGCGCCATCCCGACAGCGAGCAGGTTCCGGACGCGATGCTGCGGCTGGCCGAGCTCCACCATGCGCTGGCGCGGCCCGAAGACTCGGCGCACCACTACGAGGCGTTCGCCCGGGGCTTTGCCAAGCACGAGCGCGCCGACGATGCGCTGGAGAACGCCTACTTGCTGCGGCTCGGGCTCGGCCACGCCGAGCAGGCGCAGGCCGATCTACACAGGTACGAGCGCCTCTACCGACGCAGCGACGTCGGCCGTGCAGCCGGGCTGTTTTGGTCGCAGCACGATCTGCTCGAGACCAACTCGGCGAGGCGAACCCACGCGCTCGAGTACCTGAAGTCCTACGGGCTCGAGGGCGGCGTCGATCGTGCGATGGTCGCCGAGGCGGTGATCGGGCAGATCGACTGGCGGCGATCGTGCGACGAACCTCTGCTTCACGATTCCTGCGTCACGATCGTTCGGCGGTGGCCCCAGGGACGCCGGGGATGCAGGCTCGAGCGTGGGACGCTGGTGCACGTCCACGGCCGCGACGCCAAGCTTCGCGCTGCGGCCCAGGCCCGCTTCGATCGGGTGCTCGCGCTCGTAGCCAAGGCTGAGCCGCCCACCGACGATCCTCGGCGTGTCGCGGCTTTTCGCGCGGCCTGGGCGATGGCCATGGTCTACAAGGCCGACGAGGACTACGAGCAATACTTGCGGGTCGAGCTGCCCGAGGATCTCGACTTCTACGTGGACGAGCAGCTGAGGGACTCGGGTGTGGCCAGCCAGGAGCGCGAGTATGCCGAGCAGGCCAAGCACACGCAGCGGTCGCGGACCCGGCTGGCGGAGTTCATCGGAGCGAAGACCCGGCTCGCCGACGATCTTCGAGAGCAGTACGCGAAGGTCAGTGAGACCGGCAGCGCGGCGTGGATGCTCGCCGCCGCCGCGCGCACGGCCGCGATCGAGCAGCTGTTCGCCGGTCAGCTATTTCACGCCCTCATCCCGACGACCCTGACGGGTCGCGAGCAGACGCAGGCCTATTGCGAATTCCTGACCGCGCGGGCCCGCCCGATTCGAGATCGTGCGATCGCTGGATACCGAGACTGCCTCGCGCGCTCGACCGAGCTGCAGCACGCGAACGAGTTCTCGCGCATGTGCGAGGAGCAGCTGCAGGAGCTCGACACGGTCGCGCTCGGCCGCGCCTTCACGATCGAGAAGTCGCCGGCGAGCCACGAGCTGCTCGGCGAGGAGCTCGTCACGAGCAGTCGGCTCGCGCCGATCGGCGTGCTCGCCAGCCCCGATTAATCCTCGCGGCAGCAGGCGAAGCGCAGCGCGAGCAAGAAGGTGTGGACCGGCTCGAGCTTGGTGTTCACGCGCAGATCGTAGTCCACGCCCACGCGCACCATCGGCGCGCGACCAAAGGTCAACCCGGCCCCGACCACACCGCCGATCCCCGCGGTGGTCGTGTGCAGCAGGTGCGCGCGCGGGAGTCCGCCGAGCGCCCCGAGCCCGGTGCGAATGTAGATGGGGCCGAGCACGGCGGTGGCGGTCACGTCGGCGCCGAAACTCGGGGCCTTGCGCTCGTAGAACGGCGTGATGTGGGTGACGACGCCGAACGAGAGCGCGAGATCGCGGTGGTCATGCTCGAGCGTGCCGCCGAACTCGAGCTCGAAGCGAGTGTTGGGATGAAAGCCCTTGTGATGCAGGGTCATGCCCGGCGCGATGCCGAGGCCGATGTAGCCGGAGTCGAGCTTCAGCGTGGTGCGGCGGGCGGGCTCGGGCTCGTAGGGTTCGACGTACGGAGCAGGCTCGACGTAGTAGTCGTCGACCGGGTACTCGGGGACTGGGGCCGCGGTGGCGGTGGGGGCCGGCTCGGTCGGCGGCACCACGACGGCTTCCTCGACCGGGATCGGGGCGGGATCGACCGGAGCGGGATCGACCGGAGCGGGATCGACCGGGACCGCCTCGCCTTCAGGCCCTTCGGCCAGGGCGGGCGCATTCACAAACAACGAACAGAGCAGGGCAGGAGCGGCAAGGTAAGTGCGAGCGGCCATGTGCGAGGTCCCAGTCCGGCCGGTTCAACGGCCTCGGCCTTGGTCAGCTTCTAACGCTCGGATTGAAGGTGACCGCGTGCACACGCACGCGCCACGTGTGAACCGACCGCCCAGACTCGAGACGTGCGCCGCGACACCGTGCAACCGAGTGCCGACGGCCAAAAGCACAAAGCCCGGATTCTCTCGAATCCGGGCTTCGTCATCGGGCGCAGGCCGTCTCTAGGACGCTTCTTTTTTATCCGCGTAGACCAGGACCGGCCGCTTGTTCTCGTTGATGGTCTCGGCGTTGATGTGGACCTCGGTGACGTTGTCGACGCTGGGCAGCTCGTACATCAGCTCGAGCATCGCCCGCTCGATGATCGACCGCAGACCACGAGCGCCCGCGCGTTGATCCTTGGCCTTGCGGGCGATCGCGACCAGAGCTTCCTGGGCGAAGGTCAGCTCGACGCCGTCCATTCGCATCAGCCGCTTGTACTGCTTGACCAGCGCGTTCTTGGGCTCGGTGAGGATCGAGACCAGCGCCTCTTCGTCGAGCTCCTTGAGCGGGGCGACGACCGGGAGCCGACCGATGAACTCGGGGATCAGCCCGAACTTCATGAGGTCCTCGCTCTGGGCCTGCTGCAGCAGATCCCAGTGGCGCTTCTCCTTCTTGCGCTGGACCTTGGCGCCGAAGCCCATGGTCTTGGCCGAGACGCGCGACTCGATGATGTCCTCGATGCCGGCGAAGGCTCCGCCGCAGATGAACAGGATGTTGGTCGTGTCGACCTGCAGGAAGTCCTGCTGTGGGTGCTTACGACCACCCTTGGGCGGGACCGAGGCGATCGTGCCCTCGAGGATCTTGAGCAGGGCCTGCTGCACGCCCTCGCCCGAGACGTCGCGGGTGATCGACGGGTTGTCGCCCTTGCGCGCGATCTTGTCGATCTCGTCGATGTAGATGATCCCGCGCTGAGCCTTCTCGACGTCGTGGTCGGCGTTCTGCAGCAGCGAGACGATGATGTTCTCGACGTCCTCACCGACGTAGCCGGCCTCGGTCAGGCTGGTCGCGTCGGCGATCGCGAACGGGACGTCCAGTATACGAGCGAGGGTCTGCGCGAGTAGGGTCTTGCCGGAGCCGGTCGGGCCGATCAGCAGGATGTTGCTCTTCTGCAGCTCGGGCTCGTCGGCGCTGTGCTTGACGTTGATGCGCTTGTAGTGGTTGTAGACCGCGACCGAGATGATCTTCTTGGCCCAGTCCTGGCCCACCACGTAGTCGTCGAGGATCAGCCGGATGTCGCGGGGCTTGGGCACCTTGCCCGGACCCTCTTGCCGCTCTTCCTTCTGGACTTCCTCGGCGAGGATGTCGTTGCAGAGCGAGATGCACTCGTCGCAGATGTAGACCGAGGGTCCGGCAATGAGCTTCTTGACCTCTTTCTGCGACTTCCCGCAGAAGGAGCAGCTCAGGTTTCCGCTTCCCTTGTTGTTTGCCGGCATGCTGGTCCTATCCGTTCTTGGGGATCCGCTCAGGCGGGGGGGCGTCCTCTTCGCGGCGAAGCACCTCGTCGATGAGGCCGTAGTGCTTGGCTTCGTCGGCGCTCATGAAGTTGTCGCGCTCGGTGTCCTTCAAGATCGCGTCGACGGTGCGGCCGCTGTGCTTGGCCATGATCCCGTTGAGCGTCTCACGCAAGCGAAGGATCTCGCGCGCCTGAATCTCGATGTCGGTGGCCTGACCCGACGCGCCGCCGTGCGGCTGGTGGATCATGATGCGGGCGTTGGGCAGCGCGAAGCGCTTGCCCTTCGCACCACCGGCGAGCAGGAACGCGCCCATCGACGCGGCTTGGCCCAAGCAGTAGGTCGCGACATCGCAGCGGACGTACTGCATCGTGTCGTAGATGCCGAGGCCCGAGGTCACCACGCCACCGGGCGAGTTGATGTAGAGGCGGATGTCCTTGTCGGGATCCTCGGACTCGAGGAACAGCAGCTGCGCGATGACCAAGCTGGCGACGCGGTCGTTGATCGGGTCGCCGAGAAAGATGATCCGATCCTTGAGCAGGCGGCTGTAGATGTCCCACGACCGCTCCCCTCGGTGAGTCTGCTCCACGACGAAGGGGATGTTCATTGAGAGTGGCTCGTGATCGCTGAACAGGGGCATTCGTGGGCCTCGTTACAGTCTCAGGTATGTTGACGTCCAGAGAGCTGGCTTGCAAGGGTGAGAGGGGCGGGGGCTGCGAGCGTCGATTTTGGATCGTGAGGCCGCCTAACTGACGCACGAACCCACGATCTGAGTCCGCGCTGCGCTCGGGGCACGACGCCCAAGTGGTTGCGCAGCAGACGGCCTGGACACTCGCAACCCGACGAGATTGGTTGGCACGCCGCCAACATGCAAGCGGCCTGGGAGCCTCGGCCCCACCCAAACGGAGAGGTGACGATCGCCATCGATCGTCACCTCTCGCAAAGATCATCTGGTGGTGACCTGATGGCCACCGCTCGCTCGCCAGCGCTCGACCAGCGCTCCAATCGATCAGCCGTCGATCGAGACGGCTTCGTCCGCGGGCTGGGGCTCGGGATCGGGCGCGACGGTGACGTCGGCGGCGTTCATCAGGAAGTCCAGCACTCGCTCCTCTCGCATCTGCGCGCGCAGGAGCAGCAGCTGGTTGTTCTTCTCCATCGTCGCACGAAGCCGCGCGGGGTTTTGGCCCTGCGCTTCGGCCATCTGCTTGACCTCGGCGTCGATCTCTTCCTCGGGCACGTCGATGCCTTCGGTCGTGCGGATCGCTTCGAGCAGCAAGAAGGCCTTCACGTTGAAGGTCGCCTGCGGCCGCATGTTCTCGGCCATGCGAGCCTCGCTGCTGCCGATCTGCCGCAAGGTCAGGCCCTGCTGCTGCAGCTGGCGCTTGAACTCCTGCACCTGCGCTTGCACTTCGCGGGTGACCATCGAAGGGGCGGGGTCGAAGGGGTTGCGCTCGAGCAGCGCCTCGACGAGTCGTTGGCGGGCCTCGCGCTCAGCCACGTCGCCGTCCTCTTCTTCGATCTTCTTGCGGATCTGCTCGGTGAGCTCGGCGAGGCTCTCGGCGTCGCCCGTGTCGCGTGCGAACTCGTCATCGAGCTCCGGCACGACGCGCTCGCGGACCTCGCGCACGGCAATGGTGAGCTTCACTTCCTGGCCGCGGAACTGCGCCTTCACGCGCTCCGGCGGCGGCACGAAGGTGACCTGCTTGGCCTGGCCCACCAGCGAGAGCGGGAACTCGGCCATCGCGTCGGAGAGGCCCGGCACCACCTCGTTGGCGGTCGAGCCGATCACGACCTCGAGATCTTTACGCTTGAGCGGCTCGTCGCCGATCGAGCCGTCGATGTCGATGGTCCACACGTCGCCGGGCCGAGTCTGCTCGCGGTCGCCTTCGATCGGGCGGACCTCGGTCAGCTCTTCCT
>DATLLB010000340.1:0-9383 GCA_035538075.1 Enhygromyxa sp. | reverse complement strand
GAACAGCCGCGCGGTGGCCCCGAGCGCCTGGTTGTAGCTGCCGACCACGCCCGCGAGGCTGCCGACCGCCCCCGCGACGGCGAGCGTGTACATGAAGAACTTGCCGAGCTCGTCGGGCGCGATCTTCTGCTCGATCACCATGTGGCCGCCCAGCCAGAAGATCCCGGCGATGGCCCCGAACCCGAGGAAGCTCGACACCGACATGAACCAGCTGCGCGCGCTGATCTGCTTGACGAACAGGCCGAACGCGCGCTCGATCGCCGCGCCGTAACGATCGGCTTCGTGCTGCTCGCGGGTGAACGACTGCACGGTATCGACCGCGGCCAAGCCCTCCTGCAGCTGGCCCGAGGCCTTGGCCAGCTGATCTTGCGCCTGCCTGGCCAGCCGCCGGATCACCCGACCCCAGAGGTTGGCCGAGATCACCAACGCGGGCACCACCAAGAGCACGGTGCCGGTCAGCTTGGGGCTGACGACCATGAGCATCGCAATGCCGCCGATCAGCGTCAGCAGGTTGCGCAACGCCAGCGAGAGATCCTGGCCGATCACGCTCTGCAGCCGCGTGACGTCGTCAGACTGGCGCGAGAGCAGCTCGCCCGTGCGGTTGTGGTGGAAGTAGCGCTGCGTCATCGTCAGCAGGTGGCGGTGCACCTCGCGACGCAGATCCGCGACCACGCGCTCGCCGACCCAGCTCATCTGGTAGTGGCGGATGAACACGAAGAACGAGCCGGCCGCGAACACCGTGACCAGGATCAACGTGTTGCGGTTGAGCGAGGCCGAGTCCTGCTCGGCGAACGCGTCGCCGAGCAGCTTGCCGAAGTACCACGGGTACACGAGCCCGAGCGCCGCGCCGATCACCAGCGCCCCGATCGCGATCGCGAGCCGCCCCTTGTACGCGCCGGCGTAGCGGAACAGTCGGATCAACCGACGCCAGGGCTTTTGCTTGTCGATGCCGGCGTGCTCCTCGATCGGATCACGCTCGGCTGTGCGCGCTTCGCTTTGCTCGGCCGCCATCGGCCGGGAGCGTACTCGCGGGCTCGGCGAGGCGCTACGGGGCCAGCTCGAGCGTGCCGACGAAGCCGCGGATCGCGAACAACACCTCGTGCGCCAGCTGCTGGTTCTCGGTCGTGAACATGTCCATCACGAACACGTGCTCGGCGTCGTCCCAGGTCAGCGCGCCCGAGGCCCCGGCCTCGCCGATGTCGGCCGCGAACACGGGCAGCATGGTGTCGATCGCAAAGGGGTGTGCCTCCGACTCGCCGCCCGTGGACTGGCTCGCGAGCGTGAAGGTCCACGAGGCCGGATGGGTCCCGTCCACCTCACCGACGATCACGCCGGCGTCGTGGTCCTCCGGCGAGTGAGCGACCGAGACCGGGAACGGCCCGTCGGTCGTGATGACGAGATCCTCGATCGCGACGTCGGGCTCGAGCACGGCGAGCGGACAGTTCTGTGGCGCCGTGTCGGCGATCTCCAGGCTGACGATCTCGAACGCAGCCACGGCTGCATCGTCGTCGAGCTGCACGCGAACCTCACCGCCGGTGACCACGATCTCGATGGGCAGATCGCAGGTGCCGAAGGCGCTGCCGTCGACGTAGATCAGACTGTCGAGCGTGCCGCTCACGCTCGCGAACACCTGCACGTCACAGACGTTGCCGGCCCCGTTGCCGTCGAAGTCACGCTGGTTGGGGTTGGCCAGCTCGGGGCAGTTGTCTTCGCTGTCGAAAACTCCATCGCCATCGCTGTCGACGTCGGGATCGCCGTCGCCGTCGCCGTCGCCATCCCCATCTCCATCACCGTCTCCGTCGCCATCCCCGTCTCCGTCGCCCGTCGTTGGATCACCGTCCCCGTCACCGGTCTCGGTCGCGGACTCGGTTCCGGGGTCATTCTCTGGCTGGCAGCCAATCAGCAGGAATGCAGCGACAATCGAGGAGCTCGAGGTAAGGAAAGCTCGGGACATGATCTTGGCATAGCCCAGCTCCCAAGCTCGAACAACTTGGCCCCCGAGTTTCGAAAGCGCGAAGGCCCGCCTTCGACCGATGTCGAGGCGGGCCCGCAGGTTGGGTTGGCGAAGCGCGTTCAGGGCATCAGCACGACCGAGCCGACCAGACCACGAAGCTCGAAGTCGATGACGATCTCACCACCGAGCGGGCTTGGGACCATGAACTGATCAGTGGCGAGGACGAACTGCGCGTCGGCCCACGCCAGCGTGCCCATGCCACCGGCGTTCGAGATGTTGGCGGTGAAGATCGGCACGTTGCCGTCGAGCATCAGGTCGCTCGGCATCGGCGGATCATCGTTGATCGCGGCCTCGAGCGTGGCAGTCGAGAGCGTCGGGTGCGGAACGTTGGAGTCACCCGCGATCGAGCCCGAGTCGTGAGCCGCTTGCGAGTGCGGCATGTTGACCGGGAAGTCTCCGCCGTTGTTGGCGATCACGAAGTCCTTGATCGACACGTTCGCGGTGACGATCGCGATCTCGCACTCCTGGTCGAGGATGTCCGCGACCGACATGCTGACGATCTCGAACGCAGCGATCGCGGCATCGTCGTCGAGCTTGACTCGCACTTCACCGCCGGTGACCTGGATTTGGATCGGGATGTTGCAGCCACCGATCTGGCTGGTCGCAACCGCGGTCGAGTTGAGGTTGCCGGTCACGTTGGTGAACACCTGCTCGTCGCAGACGTTGCCGACCCCGTTGTCGTCGAAGTCGAGCTGGTTGGGGTTGGCATCGTTGGGGCAGTTGTCGGTGGCATCACCCACGCCGTCCGCGTCCGAGTCGGTGTCGCCGTCACCGTCGCCGTCACCGGTCGGATCACCGTCGCCATCGCCGTCGCCGTCTCCGTCACCGGTCGGATCGCCGTCGCCATCCCCATCGCCGGTTGGGTCACCGTCGCCGTCGCCCGCAGTTTCGGTAGCCCCGTCGGTGCCGGGGTCCCCGTCGTCATTGCAGGCGAGCGTGAGGGTCGCGAGTGCCAAGGTCACAGGTGCGAGGCCAAAGAGCGTGCGCTTCATCGCTCTGGAAATACCATTGGCCGCCCGGCGCAAACAACTAATCATTCATTGCGTGTCGGCTGCCGTCGCAGGTCGCGCCCAATCGCGGCTACGACACAAATGTCGCGGTCGCCGATGCGGCTCGGTAAGGTGCCGGCATGCGTACTTTCCTCGCCGCCGTCACGCTCCCGCTCCTGTGCGCCTGCAGCAAGCCCGCGCCCGCGCCCGCGCAGCCCAGCGAGCCGCAGCCGAGCGCATCCTCGACCGATACCGGCCTGACCGGGCTGGTCGACGAAGCCACTTTCAAGGCGCTGCACGAGCTGAACGAGGGCGAGGCGCCGCCGCTGCACGGCGAGACGGTCAGCATCGCCGGATCGAACGCGTATCTGTCCTTACCTGAAGGCGCCAGCGCTCCGCTGCCGGCAGTGATCGTCATTCACGAATGGTGGGGGCTCAACGATCACATTCGTCATTGGACCGATCGCCTCGCCGCCGACGGTTACGCCGCGCTCGCGGTCGATCTCTACGGTGGTCAGGTGGCCACGGACCCTGACGGCGCGATGGCTTTGGTCAAACAGGTCGAGGAGGCCGAGGCGCTCGCCGTGCTGGATGCCGCACACGAATTTCTCGCGGCTGATCCGCGGATCAGCGCCGCCAAGCAAGGCGTGATCGGTTGGTGCTTCGGCGGTGGGTGGTCGCTGCAGGACGCGATCCATCATCACGAGCATGTCGACGCGGCGGTGATCTACTACGGTCGGTTGATCAGCGATCCGGCCGCGCTCGCGTCGATCGACGCGCCGCTGCTCGGGGTCTTTGCCAACCAGGATCAGTCGATCCCGCCCACGGCCGTGGACGAGTTCGCCGCCGCGCTGGCGAGCGCAGGCAAGTCGATCGAGCTGCATCGCTATGACGCGGTGCATGCGTTCGCCAACCCCTCGAATCCCAACTACGACCAAGCTGCGGCGGCCGACGCCTGGTCGCACGTGCGCGAGTTCTTGGCCGAGCACCTTCGCTAGCGAGCGACGGCCCGTGTGGCCTACTCTCGCCGACGATGGGCACGACCGACCTGATCCTCGCCATCGACCAGGGCACGACCGGCAGCACCGCGCTGATCCTCGACCGCGAGCTCAACTTGCTCGCGCGAGCCAACCGCGAATTTCCCCAGCACTTCCCCAAGCCCGGCTGGGTCGAGCACGACCCCGTCGACATCTGGGCGTCGGTCGGCGGTGCGATCCTCGAGGCGCTCGGTCGCGCGGAGGTCGAGCCCTCGCGCATCGCCGCGATCGGCATCACCAACCAGCGCGAGACCAGCTTGTTGTGGCGCCGCAGCGATGGTCGGCCGATCCACCGCGCGCTGGTCTGGCAGGACCGACGCACGGCCGACGTCTGCAAGGCGCTGCGCGAAGGCGGACACGAGCAGACGATCAAGCAGCGCACCGGGCTGGTCACCGATCCTTACTTCTCGGCGACCAAGCTGGCGTGGACGCTCGACAACGTCGAAGGCGCTCGTGCAGCCGCAGAGGCGGGCGAGCTCGCGGCCGGGACCATCGACACCTATCTGGTCTGGCGCATGACCGGCGGGGCCGTGCATGCGACCGAGCCGAGCAACGCGTCGCGGACCTTGCTGTGGCCGCTGACCGGCAAGGCCGGCGAGGGCCGGCGCGACTGGGATCCCGAGCTCTGCGAGCTGCTGCGCGTGCCCATGCAGGTGCTGCCCGAGGTCCGGCCATGCACGGCCGAGTTCGGTCGCAGCAAGGGCGTGCCGGGCCTGCCCGACGGGATCCCGATCCACGGCATCGCCGGCGATCAGCAGGCGGCGCTGTTCGGACAGGCGTGCTTCGAGCGTGGCCAGGCCAAGTGCACCTACGGCACCGGGGCCTTCGTGATGCTAAACACCGGCGCCGAGATCGTGCGATCCGAGCACGGGCTGCTGACCACGGTCGGCTGGCAGATCGGCGAGCACACGACCTACTGCCTGGAGGGCAGCGCGTTCATGGCTGGCGCCGTGGTCCAGTGGCTGCGCGACGGGCTCGGGTTCTTCAGCAAGGCCGAGGAGATCGAAGCGCTCGCGCGCAGCGTGGACGATGCCGACGGCGTGATCTTGGTCCCGGCCCACGCAGGGCTCGGCGCACCGCACTGGCGACCCGACGCGCGCGGGCTGATCCGCGGCCTCACGCGCGGGACCAACCGCGCTCACATTGCCCGCGCGGCGCTCGAGGGCATCGCGCTGGAGGTCACCGACTTGCTCGAGGCGATGGCCAAGGATCTCGGCGGCCAGCTCGGAGCGCTGCGCGTCGATGGTGGTGCGGCGGCCAATGATCTGCTCATGCAGATCCAGTGCGATCTGCTCGGGGTCTCGCTCGCGCGTCCGACCATCCTCGAGTCGACCGCCCTCGGTGCGACGTTCCTGGCCGGGCTCGGCGTCGGGCTGTGGTCGAGCGCCGACGAGGTCGCGGCCGCGTGGAAGCGCGATCGCGAGTTCGTGCCGCAGGGCGACCCCACGCGACTCGCCGCGCTGCGCGAGGCCTGGAGCGCCGCGGTGGCCTGCGCCTAAGACCGCACCACGTACGCGTCCGCGAGCCCGATCCCCCACGCCCGCGCGCGCTCGATCTCGCCGTCTTCGAGCGGCCCGTCGACCTCGGTCACGTAGAAGTGCTCGGGCTTGACGACCAGCCGATAGCCGAGCGACTCGAGCCGCCGCGCGGCGGGCTCGGCTGCGCGATCGGGCAGCCACGCGGTCGTGCGCACGGCCGTGTGGAACGCCGCCGCGGCCACCTCACCCGGCGGCTCGGGCAGCGCACGCAGACACTCGGGCACGTGGGCGGGGCCGCCAGCGACCAGCAGATCGACGCCGACCAGCGCCGCGGGTGCGTGGCTCACCTCGGCGACCAGCACCAAGAACCGGTGCCGCAGCCCCTCACCGACCGCTTCGGCGACCGCTCGCGTGCTGCCGAAGATCGACTCGTAGGCGACGACCGCTCGCATGGAGGAGACCTGCCCTCCATGGCATAGGCCGCTTCGTCGCGGTTGGCCGGGGCAAAATTTACGTGCGCCGTCGAGCGAGCGCCGCCTTGATGCGCACCTCGACCTCGTCGGGCGAACCAACCCCGTCGACGCGCACGAGCAGCCCCTTGGACTCGTAGAAGGGCACGATCGGCGCGGTCTCGGCGTGATACTTGCCGAGCCGGGCGCCGACCGCTTCGGGCGTGTCGTCGGCCCGATGGACCAGGCGAGCTGCGACCGCCTCATCGCCCGGCGGGTCGTACTTCAGGTGATAGATCTTGCCGGTCTCGGGATCCTGCCGGCGGTGGATGACCCGCTCCTCGAGCAGGCTGTCGCGCACCTCGATCAGCACGACCGCGTCGAGCTCGATGCCGGCGTCGCGCATCGCTTGGTCGAGCGCCTGAGCCTGCGGCGTCGTGCGCGGGAAGCCATCGAGCATGAAGCCGTTGCGACAATCGTCGGCCTGGATGCGCTCGAGCACCAAGGCGATGACCAAATCGTCGGGGACCAGCCCGCCACTTTTCATGTAGCCGTCGGCGCGCCTGCCGAGCTCGGTTCCGGCCTTGACCGCAGCGCGCAGCATGTCGCCGGTCGAGATGTGCGGGATCGCGTAGCTGTCGATGAGTCGGGCCGCCTGGGTGCCCTTGCCGGCCCCGGGGGGCCCCACCAAGATCATTCGCATTGGTTCTTTTGCTCGCTGTTTGGGTTGGCCAGATTCGCACGTCCTCGCGCGACACCGCAAGCGCACGACGGGTACCTCGCGCGCCGGACCACGCGAGAACGTGATTCGAGCTTGGCACGGTGGCTCCGCGCGGCGATTTTTGTGGAAGGCTCGCCAGCGCCTGCCCTAAGATGGTGGTCATGGTTCGTCGTAGCCTTGGACCTGTTGCCTTCACGCTCCCCCTCTCCTTCGTGACCCTCACCACCGCGCTCACCACCTTTGGGTTGTCGGGTTGCGGCGGCGACGATGTCAGTGCCACGGGCTTCACCTCGGCCGGCACCGAGAACGGCGATGGTGATGGCGATGGCGATGGCGATCCCACCGGCATGGAAGGGCAGGAGGCCGAGGCCGAGAGTGGTGACGGCGACGGCGATCCCACGGGTGATGGCGACGGTGAGCCCACCGGTGATGGCGACGGCGATCCCTCGGGCGACGGCGATCCCTCCGGCGATGGCGACGGCGACGGTGATCCGCCCTGTGAGACCGACGCCGACTGCCTCGACGGCAACGCGCCGGTCTGCGACGGCAACGGCGAGTGTGTCCCATGCACGCCCGACAACGACGTCTGCGACATCGGCCAGTACTGCACGGCCGACAACGTCTGCGTGGTCGGCTGCACCGACGACGACGACTGCCCCAACGAGCTCGTGTGCGGCGCCAACAACACGTGCACGGGCTGCGTCATGGATGGCAACTGTCCGCTCGGCTCGATCTGCGAGAGCAACGAGTGCGTGCCTGGTTGTACCGATCAGCAGCCCTGCCAGGACGGCTTCACCTGCTGTGGCGGCGACTGCCAGGACCTCGTCAACGACGTGAACTTCTGCGGTGCCTGCGACGCCGAGCCGTGCCCCGACTTCGCCAACGCCGAAGATCTGTGCGAGATGGGCGTGTGCACGATGGGCGAGTGCGAGGGCCTGTGGAACGACTGCGACGGCAACCCGGCCAACGGCTGCGAGACCCAGGCCCAGTGCGCCTGCGTCCCCGGTGAGCAGATCGACTGCTACACGGGCTTCCCGGCCGACACCGAGGGCGTCGGTCTGTGCCAGTCGGGCCTGCGCACCTGCAACGCGCAAGGCACCGGCTACGGCGCGTGCTTGGGTCAGGTGATCCCGGCGATCGAGGTCTGCAACAGCAACCTCGACGAGAACTGCAACGGCCAGGTCGACGAGAACCCCGACCTCGACAACGACGGCTGGGGCGTGTGCAACAACGACTGCTGCGATCAGGTCAGCCCCGAGTGCTCGACGCCCGGCCTCGTCAACCCCGGCGCGTTCGAGGTCGGCGCCAACGAAGTCGACGACGACTGCGACGGCATGATCGACAACCCGCTGGCGCTGTGCGACGCGGGCCTGACCGTCAACAACGGCACGGCCAACGACTACGCCAAGGCCATCGACCTCTGCCAGTTCACGATCGCGAACCCGCCGCTCGCCGAGAAGAAGTGGGGCGTGATCAACTCGTGGCTGCGGCTGGCCAATGATGCCGGCGCGCCGTCGGCCAACTCGCGGTCGATCCGTCCGCAGTTCGGCACCAACATCACGCCGCACGCGGGCCAGCGCATCGCCGTGTTCTCGACCGGCGCCGCGTCGTATCCGGGCGCGCCCGCACCCACCCACGTGGCCTTCCAGGACGGCCTCAACACCGGCACCTCCAGCGCGGCGCCGGCCGACTGGGTCGCGGCCAACGGCGGCAGCTTCCCCAACGCGCCGGGTTGCGCGATTGCAGGCGGGACCACGGCCTACAACCCGGTCATGTACAAGGTCCAGGTCCGGGTGCCGACCAACGCCAACTCGTTCTCGGTCAAGATGTACTTCCTGTCGGCCGAGTACCCCGAGTACGTGTGCACGGCCTTCAACGACTTCTTCGTCACGCTGGTCAACTCGACCGACCCCGAGAACCCGGCCGACAAGAACATCGCCATCTACTCGCAGAACAACAACACCTGGCCGGTCGGCGTGAACCTGGTCAAGGCCGCCAGCGGTCTGTTCTCGCAGTGCCTCAACGGCACCATCTCGCAGTGTGGGGCGCCGAGCGCCTACAACGGCTGCAACGGCAGCCAGCAGCTGATCGGCACCGGCTTCAACGTCAACGCCTCGGCCTGCGGGTACAACGGCTACACGGGCGGCGGCACCGGGTGGTTGACGATGTCCGGCAACGTCACGCCCGGTGAGGTCATGGATATCCGCTTCGTGATCTGGGATACCGCCGATCAATTCTGGGACTCGGTGGTGCTGCTCGACGACTGGGAGTGGTCGGTGCAGGCCTCCGAGCCCGGCGTGACGCCTGGCTGATTTCATCCCTCACCCCCTGCCCGCCCCTCGCGGGGCGGTGGTTGTCGCGGCGATTGGCTGGGACAACCACGCAACCGCGGTTCAATGGGCCGAGCTCAACGAGCCTCGCCCCTGCGGACGTTGGCGGCGATGTGATCGGCGACCCGCTGCCAGAGTCCGGGCGGGAGGTTGTGGCCCATGCCGTCGATGAGCACGAGCTCGGCGCCCGGGATCGCGGCCGCCGTCGCGCGCCCACCACTTGGGTCGCACAGCGTGTCGGCGAGTCCGTGCAGCACCAGCGTCGGCACATCCAGGGCCCGCAACCGCTCGGTGCGATCACCCGACGCGACCGTCGCCACGGCCTGCCGCGCGATCGCGAGCTGATCGTGGTCGCGGTCGTACTC
>DATLLB010000339.1:0-2635 GCA_035538075.1 Enhygromyxa sp. | reverse complement strand
GATCAGCGCGACGCGCTGTCATTGATGATCGCGGCGCATGACGAGGACGGCTCGCAGCTGAGCGACGACGAGCTGCTCGGCAACCTCCACACGCTGTTCGTGGCCGGTCACGACACCAGCGCGCACACGCTCGGCTGGACGCTGCTGCTGCTCGAGCGGCACCCGGAGGTGTTCGCCGAGCTGGTCGAGGAGCTCGACAACGAGCTCGGCGGCGCGCCGCCGCGGCTCGATCAGCTCGATCGTCTGGTCGTGCTCGATCGCGTGATCAAGGAGAGCATGCGCCTGATCCCGGCCACGCCGATGCTGTTCTTGCGCACGGTGGCCGAGGACGCGCAGCTCGGCGGCGTGCGGCTGCCGGCGCAGGCCAGCGTGGTGCTGAGCCCCTACGTCACGCATCGCAATCCCGCCGTCTACCACCGGCCGCAGCGCTTCGTGCCCAGTCGTTGGTGTCGCATTCAGCCGACCCCCTACGAGTACCTGCCGTTCGGCGCCGGGCCGCGCACGTGTCTGGGCATGGGCTTCGCGTCGCAGGTGCTGCGGCTGGTGCTGCCGATGATCGTGCAGCGCTTCAACTTCACGCTCGCGCCGGGGGCCGTGATCGATCGCCGGGTGCGGGGCATCGTGACCGCGCCACGCGACGGGCTGCCGATGCTGATCAGCAAGCAGGACCGCCAGTTCCTGTGCAGCCATGCGATCGCCGGCGACATCCACGACATGGTCGAGTTCGGCAGCGGCCGCGCGACCAGCAGCCACTCCACGGTCCTTCGACACTAACGCCTAGCGGGCCAACGCTCAGGTCCGCGGCAACGCGTCGCGCATGGCCTGCGCGGTCTCGAAGCGCTGCTCCTTGTCCTTGGCCAGCGCTCGCAGCACGAAGGTGTCCCACTCGGGGTTCAGCCCGGCCCGCAGCTTGCTCGGCGGGATCGGTTGCTCGGTCATCTGCGCCAGGCTCACGGCGATCGGGGTCTCGCCGGTGAACGGCGGACGACCGGTCAACGCGTGGTAGGTCAGGGCTCCGAGCGCGTAGAGATCGGTGCGAGGATCGACGCTGCCGCCCTTGATCTGCTCGGGCGCCATGTACTCGGGCGTGCCGAGCAGCATCCCGGTCGCGGTCATGCCCTCGAGGTTGGCGATGCGGGCGAGCCCGAAGTCGATGATCTTCACGCGCTGATCCGGGGTGACGATCACGTTGCCCGGCTTGAGATCGCGGTGGACCACGCCCTCGGCGTGCGCAGCCGCGAGGCCCTCGCAGATCGCTTTGACATAGTCGCGCACGCGCTCGACCGGCAGCGTGCCGTGCCGGCGGATCAGCTCCTTGAGCGACTGCCCGTCGACGTACTCCATCGACAGGAACAGGTGGCCCTGATCGTCACCGACGTCGAAGATCTTCACGACGTTGACGTGGCTGATCCGTCGGGCCGCGCTGGCCTCGCGACGGAGGCGATCGCCGGCCGAGGGATCGAGCAGCGCGAGCCCGTGCATGATCTTCAGGGCCACGCGCTCGTCGAGCCGTTGATCGCGGGCGAGGTACACCGCGCCCATGCCCCCGGTCCCGAGCGCACGCTCGATCACGAAGCGCTCGCCGAGCTGCTGGCCGGGCTCGAGCGCGAACAAGGGCGCGGTCGAGCGGGCGCTCGCGCCGTTGCTCGCGGCCGGCAGCGCCTTGGTGGCCGCGTCGCCGAGCTGCAGCTGATGCGAGGCCAGCCGGTTGAGCTTGGCGTTGAGCTCGAAGTCGACGCTGCAGACGATGGTCTCGAGGTGCTGGATCCGCTGCTCGAGCTCGCCGACGAGCGCCCGCTGGCGATCGTTCTCGGCCGCCAGCATCTTGTTGCCGTCGGGGCTGTGCCCGCGCTCGATCTGGGCCATGCGCTCCTTGTGCACCATCGCCAAGAAGCGCCAGATGGTGATCGAGCCGAAGATCACCAGCATGATCAGGACCGGCGTCATCGCGGCCTGCTCACGCGGATCCGGCCGGCGGCAGCTCGGTGGCCAGCACCGAGTCGGTCTGGGCCTTGCGAAACGCGAGGTAGCGCTCGCGCAGCGCCTCGTCGGACAGGCTCATGATCGCGACCGCGAGCAGGCCCGCGTTCTTGGCCCCGGCCTTGCCGACCGCGAGCGTGCCGACCGGGATCCCGGCGGGCATCTGCACGGTCGAGAGCAGCGAGTCGAGGCCGTCGGTCGACCAGCCCATCATCGGGATGCCGAGCACCGGGAGGTGCGTGTGCGCAGCGATCACCCCCGCGAGGTGAGCCGCGCCACCGGCCGCGCAGATGATCACCTGCAGGCCACGCGCGGCCGCCGACTCGGCGTAGGCCGCGGCCGCATGCGGGCTGCGGTGAGCCGAGAGCACGCGTGCTTCGTTGCCCACGCCGAGCTCGTTCAGGACCAACGCTGCGTGCTGCACGGTCGGCCAGTCCGAGGCGCTGCCCATCAGGATTCCCACACGGATTCGCTTGTCGTCGCTCATGGTTCCGAAACTGCGACGAGGGTAGCGGGCGCCCCTGCGGCTGTCGACGCCTCGCCATCGACGCCTCGCCATCGACGTCTCCTGGGCGCTGCGCTATTGCACGCTCATGCAGCTCCACTCGGTCGAAGGCAACACGCAGAAGCTCGACGGCGGCTCGATGTTCGGCAA
>DATLLB010000338.1:0-3538 GCA_035538075.1 Enhygromyxa sp. | reverse complement strand
CGCCGATTCGCGCCGTGGTGCTCGATCGCGCGGGCGTCGACGTCGACATTCACCTGCTCGACGACAGCGCCAGCGAGATCGGCTGCATCGCGCGTGACGACACCATGGTCGAGCGCACGCTCGAACCCGGCACCTACTACTTCTCGCTGGACACCTACGTGAACGGCGAGGGCGTCGAGCTCAGCGGCGAGTACACATTCGTGGTGCTCGCCTGCGAGATAAGCGACACCGACTGTTTGCTGTGAGCGATCATCCATCGCACGCGCAGCCGGGTGGCTTCGTGCACGTCGACGTCTTGGCGATGCAGCTGTCGCCGCAGGCCTTGCCCTGCTTGCAGGTCCGGCAGCAGGTCGGCGCGTCGGTCGACGTCGGCTCGCCACGCTCGACCGCGTTTTCCTGTGTCGTCGTCGCTCGCGGCCGCGCCTGCGGCAGCGGGGGCACCTTCCCTGCGCCACAGATCTCCAGCACATCCGCGACCGCGGTCGCCTCGGCCTCGCTCATGCCGAGCTGCCAGCGCTTCTTCACGGCCACCCAGTCGCGCACATAGTTGCAGCGAGCGTCCTCGAGCGGCGGCAGCCAGGCCTCGGGTCCCCTGTCGGCCTTGGAGCGATTGGCCGAGTGGTCGACCGCGACGAGGTGCTCGGCGTGCTCGAGATCGTTGGCGTAGCGACGCCGCTGGGCGTCGGTCCAGCTCGACGCGCCGCTGCGGTGTGCGTTGGCCAGCGGCACGAGGTGGTCGACGTCGAGCAGGTGAACCTCCGCGATGATGTTCCCGGTGTAGGGGCACTGCCAGCGACCGGTTGCGATCTCGCAGCGACGATCGTCCTCGAACCCGATCGCCTCGTAGGACTCGGCGATCAACACCTCCGTGCGCGTGTCTTGGCAGTCGCGATCGACGTCGATCCAGTGCGACCACTGCTTGCGATCGTAGTCGCTCGCAAGCTCGCTCGGCGTGGGCGTGGGCACCGACTCGGCGATCGACGGCGAGTCGGGCTCGACGACCGTGCGCTCCATCTGCGTCGCGGGCTCGACCGAGCTCGGCAGCGGCTGCTCGGACTCGGACGCAGCGCAACCCGTGAAGAACAGCAGCGCGAGGGCCAGCGCACGAGCAGCGGACATTGGCCGATCCTACCGGCTACCCATCGTCAGGCGACCTCGCCGCCTGCAACCATTGCAGTGGCTCATCTCACAGATCGGCGCAAGCCTACCGCCATGCAGCGAAACGTCGGCGCCGTGTGCATCCGCGAGGTCGTGGTCGCCGAGGCCACCGAGCCTGTGCTCGAGCTCGCTCGACTCATGCGTCACTACCACGTCGGCGACGTCGTGATCGTCACGCGACGCGGCGACAAGCGCTACCCGACCGGGATGGTCACCGACCGGGACATCGTCGTCGACGCGCTGGTGACCTCGCTCGACAGCATCGGCGAGCTGATGGCCAGCGACCTCGTCAACCGACCGGTCATCACGGTCCGCGAGGATCAGTGCATCGACGACGCGCTCGAGATCATGCGCAAGAATGGCGTGCGCCGGGTGCCCGTGGTCGACCAGGAGGGCGCGCTGGTCGGCATCGTCGCGGTCGACGACTTGGTCGAGTTCTTCGCCGACCGGCTCTCGGAGCTGGCGATCTTGTTCTCCCGCGAGCAACGAATCGAGCGCGGCGTACGGCCCTGATCTAGCCGTGCTCGGCGACGATGAAGCGAGCGCGTGCGTGCAGCTCGTCGAAGGTGATGATCTCCGGATCGATCGTGTTGCGCCGTAACAGCTCGAACGCCACTTTCTCATCGTGGCTGCAGAGCTGCGAGGTCTGACCAATCACCAAGATGCCCTTGGGCCGCACCGTCAAGACACCTCGCATCTGCTCGTAATTGCGTGGATTCTGGGCCCCCTCGGTCTGCCAGACATGGCAGCTGGTCTGCACCTGACTCACCGCCCCGGCCAGATCATGAGACGCGCCATAGGCCCCATTGCGATACTCGGTGCGCAGCAGCTTGGTCTGCGGGGTCTTGATCTCCAGCAACACCGTGAAGCGCACGTCCCCGTCGGTCGACTGCAGATAATCGCCCCGTCGGCCACCTCGCCGATCCACACCCGCGCCGCCATAGTTCGGCTGCGCCTGCACGGTGCGCAAGACCTGATAGTTCAGCCCGTAGCCGAATATCCACGTGTTCGCGTCCAAGAACTCCTGCCACGCGTCCTCGGGGTGCTCGCCGGCCAGCATCTGCTCGAACTGTCGAAGCCCGCTCGCGCGCTGTCGCTGCACGACCATCTGGCCCAGACGCGCGGCCCGATCCGGCGCGTGCGACAAGAGCTCGCTCCACAGCTCGTCGCCGTCGTCGCGATCGAGCAGCTCACGAATCAGCGAGGCCCGGCGGCGATCGGCTCGAATCGCCTGATCCTCCGGCAGCACCACCAGCCGCTGCTTGCCGCGCGGCACTCCGCGCTGCTCGTAGATCTCGTACAGCCCCTCCAGCGCGCGGCGCAGCGCGAGCGTGTCCGCCGACGACAGCGTGAACTTGGCCGCCTCACCGGCCTTGAGCGCATTCAACGAGGGACCTTCCTCGTCCTCCCACGCATCGTCTGCCCGCTTGCGCTGATGAACCAAGGTCACGCGCACGGTCGCGTCGGGATCGTGCGGGTTCTCGTGAATCGTCGCGCGCAGCACCTTGCGAGTGGTCGCGCTCTCGGCCAGCACCCGGTCCTCGACAGTCGCCGAGTTGCTCGAGCTGCCCGTGACACGAAAGCTCTCGTCACTCACCAGCAAAGCCCTCAGTCGATCCTCGTCGGCCGCGTGGTCGCGCCACGCACCGGTTGCCGCACCGGATCATGAAATTTCCAGATGTTGAATTTCTTCTGCTTGGGGCTGGTGTCAGCGCGCAGATCCGGCCAGCCCAGACATCCGGCGATCTGCTGCTCGATCGTCCGCTTCTCCTGGTTGCTAGCGTCGTCGTTCCACGCGTTGATCACCGCCCCGAGCAGCACGTCACAGAGCTGGATCGCCGGTGTCTGCACGCTCGACCGCACATTCACGCTCAGGCGCGGATGACAGCCCGAGCACTCGGCGATGATGTTCCCGGAGATCACCTCGATCGCCTCCGCCGCCTTCGCATAGCGCGAGGGGATCGGCGACACCCAGACCCGAAACTCCTGCTCGGGCCCACGCTTCTTGATCGTCGCCTTGATCTTGTTGGCCAGCAACATCGTGAAGTGCTTGCGCTGCGCGAGATCCAGATCGTCGCGGTGCCGCGCCAAGTCGACGATCGATTTTTCGACCACCAGGCAGTGAAACGAAATCCCCTTGGTCTCGAAGAAGTGCTCGACCAGCCGCGCCGCGAGCCGCTGGCTGGCCCCGCGCCGGACCGCGTCCCAGGTGAAGAACTGCTCACAGCCGGCCGCCTCAGCCAGGCGCGTGAACGTGCGCGAGAAATCGCCGCGCCGATCGTAGCGCATCCACAGCGTGCCAAACCCATAGTGGCTCGCTCCGGACACGCCCGCTTGATTGCAGGCCACCAACCACGGCCGCATCGAGTCGGGCGATTGC
>DATLLB010000337.1:0-6905 GCA_035538075.1 Enhygromyxa sp. | reverse complement strand
CTGATCGTGGCTGCGCACGGTGGTGAGCGTGAGCTCGTCCTCGCTCGCGCGCGCGCTCGGGGCCGGCGGCGCGGCGAAGCTCGCCTGCTCGAAGCGGACCGCGTCGCGCAGGGCCAGCGTGCGGGTGCGACCGAGCTGCTCGGCGAAGCCCTCGCAGTCGGGCAGCGCGGCGGCGATCAGCTCGCGGATGCGATCGTAATCGCTCCCGAGCGCCACCCAGTCGAGCGCGTCGGGGGCCGCGGCCGCGCCGATCGCCGTGATGATCTCGATCTCCGATCGCAGCGAGTCGGCGATCGGCGGCACCACGCCGGTCGAGGCTCGCACGATCCCGGTCATGTCCTCGACGCTGAGCCAGCGTCCGCGATCGAATTCGCTGCGGCCCAAGCACGGCAGCAGCAACGCAGTCTCGCCAGTGATCAAGTGCGCGCGGTTGAGCTTGGTCGCGATGTGCACGGTCAGCTTGCAGCGGCGCAGCGCCTCGGCGACGTGCTCGGTGTCGGGCCCGGCCGAGAGCAGGTTGCCGCCGAGGCTCACGAGCACGTCGACCTCGCCGCGGTGCATGGCCGCGATCGCATCGACTGCTCCGAGCCCCGGCGTGCTCGGGAGCGCGAGCTTGGTCGCCGTCGCCATTCGCTCCCGGGTGCTCGCGTCGAGCTCGGGATCGAGGCCCATCGTCCAGCAGCCGCGCGTGTTGTTGTGGCCGAGCAGCGCGAGCGGTCCGGCGCCGGGCTTGTTGACGTTGCCGCGCAGCAGCAGCAGCCCGAGCAGTTGCGCCACGGTCGCGACGCCGTCGCGGTGCTGGGTGAGGCCGAGTCCCCAGCAGGCGATGGTCGCCTTCGATCGCACGTAGATGTCCGCGGCCGCACGGATCGCCGCTTCGTCGAGCCCGCTGTGCGCGACGATCTCGGCCCAGCTCCAGCCTGCGATCGCGCGCTCGAGCTCGGCGAAGCCACGCGCGTGCGCGTCGACGAACTCGCGTTCGATCGCATCCCCCTCGAGCACCGCCTTGCTGATCCCGACGATCGCCGCGAGGTCCCCTCCAGCGCGGACCGGCAGCAGCAGATCCGCGATCTCGGTGCCTTCGCCGAGCCACTCGCCGGCCCGACGCGCGCGCAGCAAGCTGGCCTCGCGCAGCGGGTTGAGGGCGACGATCTTGGCCCCGCGCCGCTTGGCCGCGAGCAAGGCCGCGAGCATGCGCGGGTGGTTGCTGCCCGGGTTGCTGCCGCACACGAAGATCGCCTCGGCATGCTCGAAGTCGGCCAGGCTCACGGACGATCGCGCATCGCCCAGCACCTCGCGCAGCGCGATGCGGCTGGCTTCGTGGCACAGCTGCGAGCTGCTCGCGAGGTTGTTGGTCCCGAGCGCCCGCGCGAGCAGCTGAAGGCAGAACGCGGGCTCGTTGGCCGCGCGCGCAGATCCGTAGAAGACCGCGCGCCGCGGATCCGGCAGCGCGCGCAGAGCCTCGCCGATCAGCGCGATCGCCTGCTCCCACTCGATCGGTTGGTACCCGTTTTGATCGGCGCGGCGGATCATCGGCTGGGTGAGCCGGCCCTGACTGCCGAGCCAGTGATCGCTGCGGCGCGCGAGCTCGGGGATCGTGTAGGTCGCAAACAAGCGCGCGTCGGCGCGGCGCAGGGTGGCTTCGTCGGCGACCGCTCGGGCCCCGCTCTCGCACAGCTCGAAGCGCGCGCGTCGATCGGGCGTCGGCCAGGCGCAGCCGGGACACACGAAGCCACGCGTCTGGTTGAGCGCGCGCAACAGCCGAAGCCCTCGCCGAAAGCCGGGCTTGCGCAGCGTGTCATCGATGCCGACTCGCGCCGCGGCCGGACCCCCGCTGGCCCGCGGGGGACGCTCGACCGTCAACGGAGCCGTGACCAACGGCGGGAGCGCGCTAGCGATCGCCCGCGTCAGGACCTTGTCAATCTCGCCCCCCGCGGACGCTTGCTCGTTCGCCGCGGGCTTCGCTTCGGGATCGCCGGGCGGTTCGGGCGTGTCCTGCATCGGCGGATGGTGCCCGCCCCAGATCCGGCAATCAACCACGAGCGCGGCGCGTGTGGAGTACTCTGGGCTCGATGACCGAGGCGGATGGTTGGCGCGACCGCGACGCGGCGCTGCGGGATCCCGAGCTCGCGTTCGAGACCTGGCGCGGCTTGTTCGACGCGGTCTCGGAAGCAATCTACGTGCAGAACCGCGAGGGTCGATTGCTCGCCGTCAACCGTGCGGTCGTCGCGATGTACGGCTACGGCCTCGACGAGCTGCTCGGGCAGTCCCCGCTGATGCTCGCGGCGCTCGACCGCGTCGACCTCGATGACATCCACGAGCGCACGCGCAAGGCCTTCGACGGCGAGCCGCAGACCTTCGGCGGGTGGGGCCGGCGCAAGGACGGCAGCGAGTTTCCCAAAGAGCTCACGGTCTCGCGCGCGCGCTTCTTCGGCGAGGACGTGGTCGTCACGATCGCCCACGACGTCAGCGATCGTCTGCGACGCGAGCTCGCGCTGCTCGCCTCCGAGGGCCGCTATCGTGCGGTGTTCGAGGTCGCGAGCGACGGCATGCTGATCGTCGACGGCGAGTCCGGCGAGGTGCGGCAGGCCAACCGCAGCGCCGGGCAGCTGTTCGGCTGTCCGCAGGCGGCCCTGCGCGGGCAGATGGTCACCAGCTTGCTCGCGCCCGCCGGCGAGGATCCGGGCGGCGAGCGAGCGCGCAAGCTCGAGCAGACCATCGACTCGGCGACCGCCGACGGCGACGCGATCAGCTCGCTGCACAAGTGGAGTCTGCGAGGCGCGAACGGTGAGGTGCGCTGGGTCGACCTCGGCTTCTCGAGCATCCCCGAGGGCGAGCGTCGGCGCCTGCTGGTCAGCATTCACGACTTCACCGAGGCCAAGCGCGCCTCGGATGCGCTGAAGGTCGTCGAGGAGCGCGAGCGCGTGGCCGAGCGGCTGCGGGCGCTCGGCGAGCTCGCGGCCGGGGTCGCGCACAACTTCAACAACGCGCTCACTTCGGTGCTCGCCCACACGCAGCTGCTGGTGCGCAGCCAGGAGCTGCCAGCCTGGGCACGCGAAGATCTGCAGGTGATCGAGCGCGTCGCTCGGGGCGCCGCGGTCACGGTCCGCCGCATCCAGAGCTTCGCTCGCAGCCGCGATCCCGAGGCGCTCGAGCCGGCCGATCTCGCCGACGTGGTCGCCAACGCGGTCGCGCTCACGAGGCCGCGCTGGAACCCGCCCGAGCAGAAGAAGTGGACGCTGGACTGGACGCCGAGCGAGGCGCCGCTGCCGATCGTCGGCAACGCCGCCGAGCTCTGCGAGGTCGTCGTCAACCTGATCCTCAACGGCCTCGACGCGATGCCCGAGGGCGGCGTGCTCTCGGTCTCGACCGGCAGCGACGGTGATCGTGTGTGGGTCGAGGTCGGCGACTCCGGGGTCGGCATCGACCCGAGCAGCCAGCGCAAGCTGTTCGATCCGTTCTTCTCGACCAAGGGTCGGCAGGGGCTCGGGCTCGGGCTCTCGGTCAGCCACGGCATCGTCGGTCGTCACGGCGGCGAGATCAGCGTCGTCAGCGAGCCGGGGAAGGGCAGCACCTTCACGGTTTGGCTCCCGCGCGGCGAGCAGGTGCCGAGCGGCGAGTCGCTGGCGCTCGGCGGTGCGCCGCCCTCGACGGTCTTGCTCGTCGACGACGATCCCACGGTCCGCACCTCGGTCGCACAGATGCTCGAGCAGCTCGGCCACGAGGTCGTGACCGCCGAGGAGGGGCGCGCAGCCCTGCAGCGCCTCGACGAGCGGTCCGACATCGATCTCCTGATCACCGACCTGGCGATGCCCGGGCTCGACGGTGCCGGGCTGCTGCGCGAGGTCTCCCGGCGCTTCCCCACCTTGCCCCGCGTGCTGATCACGGGGCTCGCCGCCGACGCCGAGGCGGGGCTGATCAAGACCGCCGACGCGGTCCTGCCCAAGCCGATCGAGATCACCACGCTCGACCACGTGCTCGCTCGGCTCTTGGCCCCCAGCTCTCTGTAGATCACCCGGACTGTGCCGCCAATTCGCACCAGCGGTAGCTTCCGAACGGTGGAAAGCTGTCTTTCCTGTCCGGACTGACCGATCGCTCGCGATGGCCGCACCACGCTTCGTCGATCATCTTCCAACGATGCCTGCGTGCTTCGCCGCGACGATTTCGAGCCTTGCGCCGCGGCGCGCGATGATGCGAAGGTGGCATCGGGGTGGCTGGCTGGATCCCCATGTCAGGGCTTGATCGCATGCGTCGCACGCAGGTGGACGGCCCACCAACATGGCGCTCGCATCGGCGCCCGGTGACCTTTTCTTTTTTGTTGTTGCTCGCGTGGGTGGTGATCGGCTGCACCGAGGCGAGGCGCACTCGCGGGCCCGAGCCTGCGCGACTGGTTCGCGGTGCAGAGCTCGAGCCCGCCGCACGGATGCCCGACGAGCGACCGATCCGCATGACCAGCCGCGACGGCACCGACCTGCCGCTGGTCTCGCTCGAGGTCCGCGGCACCGTCGAAGATCCGCTCGCGTTCACCGAGCTGCACCTCGAGTTCGAGAACCCCGAGCCGCGCCCGCTCGACGCCACGCTCGAGGTCGAGCTGCCGCCGCTCGCTCGAGTCACGCGCTTCGCCGCGTTGATCGACGGGGTCTGGCGCGAGGCCGAGGTCGTCGAGCGCAAGTCCGGCAGCCTCCAGCCGTCGCTCTACGAGCCGGCCGAGCCGGCCGTCGATCCCAACCCCGACGGTGATCAGCGCTTCGTGGTCACGCTGCCCGGCGTGCCCGGACGCAGCATGACCAGCCTGCGGCTCGCCTACGCCGAGACCTTCCCGGACGCCGATCAACCCTACCGCGTGCGCGTGGCCGGGCTCCACGACGTCCCGCGGTTCTCGGCCAGCGTGGTGGTCCGCAGTCAGCCCGATCCGCTGCTCGAGGTCTGGGCCGGCAACCGCTTGCCCGAGCAGCTGGGCATGGACGAGCACGGTCGGCGCTTCCTCGAGATCCGTCGGCTCGACTGGACCGCGACCGAGGACTTCGTGGTCCCGACCTCGGGCCTGCGCCGGACCGGTGTTCGCAACGGTCGCAAGGTCGCGGTCCGCATCAACCCGCTCACCCACGATCACGCCGCGCCGATCGAGGGCCTGACGATCCTGTTCGACACCAGCGCCTCGCGGGCGGTCGGCTACGCCCACCGCGTCGAGCAGCTCGCCGGCTTGATCGAGGCCCTGCAGCCGTGGACCGGCAACGAGCTGTGGCTGCGTCTGATCGCCTTCGACCAGGGCTTCGAGACCGTCTACGAGGGCCCGCTCGGCGAGATCGAGCGCAGCGCGTTCGATCGACTGTTGGCCCGCCATGCGCTCGGCGCTTCGAACTTGGTCAGCGTGCTGCGTCATGCCGGAAAGCCGATCGCACACGCGAGCAACCGGGTGATCCTGATTTCCGACGGCATGGCCACGGCCGGCGTGTCCGAGCGCTCGGCGTTGCTCGACAGCGTCGCCGATCTGCGCGAGGCCGGCGTGCAGCGCATCGATGTCGTCGCCGACGACGGCCGCCGCGATCTGTGGACGCTGCGCGACATGGTCCGCAAGCTGCCCGAGTCCGGGCTGGTGCTCGACGCCGCCGACAACCCGCGCCAGCTGGTCCGCCGGCTGCTGCGGACCGTGCATGACGACGTGCGCATCTCGGTCCCCGGCGCGCGCTGGTCGTACCCCGAGATCGTCCACGGCATGCAGTCGGACGACGAGCTGCTGGTGTTCGCCGACATCGAGGACGTCGACGGCGGGCTGCCGATCATCGTCGAGAGCCACGGCAAGCAGCGCTGGGTGGTGCCGCTGGTCGAGGTCGAGGAGCCGCTGGTCGGCTGGGCGCTGGAGAACGCCAGGGTCGAGCTGCTGATCGCTACGCTGGTCGACAAGTCGCTGCGCCGCTCGGCGACCGATGGCGCCGAGATCCAGCCGCTCGCCGCACGCAAGCAGCTGTGGCGGCGCATCGTCAGCAGCTCCAAGCAGAACCGCATCATCAACGACTACACCTGCTTGTCGATGCTGGCCGACGCCGACGACTACGAGCGCGCCAAGGTCGACCTCGCCGATCTGCCGGAGATCCTGGTCGCGGGTCCGATCGGCGTCGAGGAGCGCACCCGCCAGGCCCCGCACGTGCTCGCGGCCGCCAACGAGAGCTCGGCGAGCGAGGCTCCGCTGACGCGCTCGCGCCAGCCCGTGTTTCCGAGCGAGACGCTCGGGGTCGATCAGCTGCTGTTGCTCGCGCGCGAGGACGGGTCGTCCGGCCCGAGCGGGTTGAGCTCGGCCGAGGCCGACGCGGTGATGGCCGTCGGCGAGCTGCTCGAGGAGGGCGCGCTGCCTCTGCCCACGCCGCTGCCCGAGGTCGAGCTGCCCGACTCGCCGCAGGCCGAGCTCGCGCGAATGCTGCGAGCCAAGCCGCTCGAGGGCCGACGCAGCGGTCGGCCGCGCACGCACCCGCCCCAGCGCAAGCCCGACGACGCCTACCAGGGCAACCTGCTGACGATCATGAACTTGATCGAGTGGGGCGACGTGGCCGAGGCCAAGCAGGTCGCGTGGCGCTGGCGCGAGGCCGAGCCGACCGAGGTGTTGGCCGTGGTCGCGCTCGGTGAGGCGCTCGAGGCCAACGCCGAGATCGAGGCCGCCGCGCGAGCCTACGGATCGATCATCGACATGTTCCCCGATCGCGCGGACATGCGTCGCTTCGCGGGCTCGCGGCTCGAGCACCTCGGCAGCGTCGGCACGCGACTGGCGATCGACACCTATCGTCGCGCTCGCCAGTCGCGTGCCGACGCTGCCGAGGTGCTCGAGCCGCGAGCCCGCGAAGCGACGCATGTCCGCGCGATCGGGGAACATGTCGATGATCGATCCGTAGGCCCGCGCCGCCGCCTCGATC
>DATLLB010000336.1:0-2201 GCA_035538075.1 Enhygromyxa sp. | reverse complement strand
ACGGATTGAGCGCCACCCGACGACCGTCGTCGAGCAGCAGCGCCGGCACCACCTCCTCGCCGCGCGGCTTGTCGATCCGCAGCGCCCGCAGGGGCAGATCGTCGAGCT
The DNA here is from genome assembly GCA_035538075.1 of Enhygromyxa sp. Classification (GTDB taxonomy): domain Bacteria; phylum Myxococcota_A; class Polyangia; order Nannocystales; family Nannocystaceae; genus Plesiocystis. The sequence goes on along the minus strand of DATLLB010000336.1, from coordinate 2,093 downwards.
TCAGGTACACCCACTTGCCGTCGACGCCGACCGTGACCTCGCCGTTCTCGGTCGCGTCGAGGTTGTTTCGAAACAGCCGCACGATGCTCGGATGGGTGAGCGCGTCGCCCTCGAAGAAGAAGTTGCCCTGCCGATCCATGTGCAGCGGGAACCCGCGCCGGAGCTTCTCGAGCATCTCGGGAGCGAGGCCCGCAAGGCCCGCAGTGTCCTGGTGCGCCATGGGCCGACCATAGCAGTGGTGCGGGCGGTTGCCTGACCGCCGCGCTCGCCGCATGGACGGTTGGGCGCGGACCGGTTATCAACCGCGCCGTGAGCCTCGTCGTCTTCGAGAAGGTCTCGCTCGGCTTCGGCAAGAAGACCATCGTCAACGAGCTGGATCTGCGCATTGGCGAGGGCGATCGCATCGGCCTGATCGGGCCCAACGGCTCGGGCAAGTCCACGCTGCTCAAGCTCTTGTCCGGCGACATGAAGCCCGACAGCGGTCGCATCACGAGCGCGCGCGGGCTCGAGATCGGATGGTTGCCGCAGGACCTCGTGCTCGAGGGCGGTCGCACCTTGCTCGAGTTCGTGCGCGCGAGCGTGCCCGGCCGCGAGCGGCTCGACGGCAAGATCGTCGAGACCGAGGCGGCGCTGGCCGAGGTCCAAGCTGCCGTCGAATCCGGCGAGCGCCCGCACGACGATCCCGAGCTGATGGAGCTCGCCAGTCGCATCGCCGAGCTGCACGAGCAGCTCACCCACTTCGAGATGCACTACTCGGAGCACGAGGCGCTGAAGATCCTGAATGGTCTCGGCTTCGCGCCCACCGATCAGAACCGCGACCTCGGCGAGTTCAGCGGCGGCTGGAAGATGCGCGCCGTGCTGGCCTCGCTGCTGTTCCAGCGCCCGGATCTGATGCTGCTCGACGAGCCGACCAATCACCTCGACATGCCCTCGGTCGCGTGGTTCGGCGACTTTCTTCGGCGCTACCGTCGGAGCTTCATCTTGATCTGCCACGATCGAGAGTTCCTCGACGAGCAGATCGAGCGCGTCGTCAGCTTCGAGCCCGAGGGCATTCGCCAGTATCGCGGCAATTACCTCGCCTATCGCAAGCAGCGCGAGGAAGAAGAGATCGTGCTCGAGAACAAGGCCCGCAACCTCGAGCGCGAGCGCGAGAAGACCGAGCAATTCATCGACCGCTTCCGCGCCCAGGCCAACAAGGCCCGCGCCGTGCAGAGCCGCGTCAAGCAGCTGAACAAGCTCGACGACGTCGTGCTGTTCGAGAAGCGCAAGGTCATGAGCTTCAACTTCCCGGCTTGCGATCGGGCCGGCCACGAGGTCGTGAAGATCCGCGGGCTGAAGAAGGCCTACGGTGACCATGTCGTGTTTCCGGGGATCGATCTCACCGTCACGCGCGGCGAGAAGATAGGCATCATCGGCATCAACGGGGCCGGGAAGACCACCTTGCTGCGGATGATCGCGGGGGAGATTCCGTATGACGCGGGGACGCTCGAGCTCGGCCACAAGGTCACGCCCGGGTACTACGCCCAGCACCATGCCGAGTCGCTGCACCGCGAGCTGACCGTGTTCGACGAGGTCGCCCAGCAGGATCCGCATGCCGGGCAGACGCGGGTGCGGACGATCCTGGGAGCGTTTTTGTATTCGGGGGATGACGTCGACAAGAAGATCGCCGTGCTCTCGGGCGGCGAGCGGGCTCGCGTTGCGCTGGCCAAGCTGCTGATCAAGCCGGGGAATCTGCTGTTGATGGACGAGCCGACGAATCACCTCGATCTCGAATCGAGCGAGAGTCTGGCGGAGTCGCTGACGACCTACGATGGGACCCTGCTGTTCGTGAGTCACAACCGGAGCTTCGTGCGGCGCTTGGCCACGAAGATCTGGAATGTGCATGATGGGATGGTCGAGATCTATCCGGGGACGCTGGATGAGTATCTCGCGAGCGCGCGCGAGCGGGGGAAGGGGCTCGAGGCCGTTGCCGATGGGAAGGCGGGGCCGACCAAGCAGCCGAAGTCGGTGGTCGCCGAAGGGAAGCCGGTCGCTGCCGCCAAGCCGAGCGCTGCACCGCAGCCGGCCGTCGACAAGAAGGATCGCAAGCGTGC
>DATLLB010000335.1:0-2632 GCA_035538075.1 Enhygromyxa sp. | reverse complement strand
TGGCGCACGAGTTCACGGTCGAGCGGCTCGGGCGGGTGGTGAAGCTGCAGATCACTCCGGTGGTCGGTGGCGATCCGAAATTCGAGATTGTCTCGCTCGAGTCGGTGTCTGCCGAGCAACTGCTGCTGCGCCGCGAGTGGTTGGGACTGAAGTGACGCATGCCGAGCACTGGCCGTCGTGGTGTGAACGGGCTATGGTCGCGCCGCCATGACTCGCGCTCTCGTCTCGTCCATCACCTCGCTCGTGCTCATCGGCGGCCTCGTGTCAGTCTCGGCTTGCTCGCCGCAGGACGGGGCCGACAAGGCCGGCAAAACGGCGGCAGACGGGAAGGCAAAGCCTGCTCCGAAGACGGGCGGCGAAGATGTCGAGGGCAAGCCGGTCGAGCCGAAGCCCGCGGAGACCGGGTGGAATTGGAGCTTGCCCAAGGGGCTCACCGAAGCGCCCGCGGTGCCGGCCGACAATCCGATGAGCGCAGAGAAGGTCGCGCTCGGGCACCAGCTGTTCATGGACAAGCGACTGTCGGGCGATGGATCGCGCAGCTGTTACTCGTGCCATCAAAACGAGCTCGGCAACGCGGATGGTCGGGTGTTGGCGCTGGGTGCCGGGGACAAGCCGCTGACTCGCAACACGCCGACGATCTGGAACGTGGGCTATCACGCGAATGGGCTCTACTGGGACGGCCGCTCGGCCACGCTCGAGGCGCAGGCGATCGGGGCGCTCGAGGGCGGCAACATGGGCATCGGCAAGGACAACATGGCGGCCAAGGCCAAGGAGATCGGCGCGCTGCCAGAGTATGCGGAGCAGTTCGCCAAGGTGTTCGGGCTCGAGGCCGGCGCGGAGGTGCAGATGGAGCACGTGGCCAAGGCGCTGTCGGCCTACGAGCGCACGCTGCTGTGCGGCGACTCGGCGTTCGACAAGAGCGAGATGAGCGAGGCGGCGCAGCGCGGGTGGGATCTGTTCCGCGGCAAGGCTTCGTGCACGACCTGCCACTCGGGCGACAACTTCACGGACGACGCCTTTCATGACGTCGGGATCTCGCACGACGAGACCGGGGCGTTGCGGCCGGACGCGGACGTCGGGCGCGGCAAGCCGAGCGGCAGCGAGGCCGACAACTACAAGTTCCGCACGCCCACGCTTCGCAACGTCTCGCGCACCGCTCCGTACTTCCACAATGGATCGGTAGCGACGCTCGAGGAGGCGGTGCGCTACATGGCGGTGGGCGGCAACGGCAAGGCGCCGGGGATCGATCAGAACCTGCGCAACACTGGGCTGACCGACGCCGAGATGGCCGACCTGGTCGAGTTCCTGAAGGCGCTCGACTGTCCGGGCACGCTCGAGGTGATCGGCGATCAGGCGGTCGTGGGGATCACTTCGCCCGCTGAAGCGGCGGGGTGATCGAGCTCAGGGATCGACGACTTTGATCGAGAACTCGAGCTCTTGCTGTGGCTTGCCGCGCAGGTGCTCGGTGATCTTCAGCGAGGAGCTCCCCGCTGACTTGGCCTTGAACACGTAGGTCGCCGTCGCCGCATCGGCGCCATCTTTCCCGGCACGCTCTTCCTCCGACTGGGCGTACTCCATGTCGGTGCGAAGGTGTTCGAGCACGCTCGGATCCGCGATCTCGAACTTCGCACCGACGCCTACCGAGGCGTGTGACTTGAACGAGTAGCGCAGCTCGGTGCCGGTCTCGACCTCGATCTTGGTCTCCGCCTGCGAGAGCGGGATGGAGCTCGCTGAAGGCTCAGCTTGCTTAGGCGACTCGCTTGGCTGTTCGTTGGGCGGTTGCTCGGTGGTGGAGCTGGGCGTGCATGCGAGCGCGAACAATCCGGCGATGAGAGCCAGCTGGCGGCAATGAGTCATCCCGGCCACTATGCCAGCTCGTGGCGCTCTCTGGTCGTCCCGGACTTCGACAATTCGAATTCAGCATCACGGCCGCCGTCGTTGGGTTCGGGTGAGGTCGAACAGCACGGTGGCTTCGAGGCCGACGCCGAGCTCGAGGCCGCCGACGCGAAACAGCTCGCCGTCGTCTTGGTGGCTGACACCGGGCACGGTCCAGTCTTCGGTCGGCGCCAACGAGCCTGCGAGCTCGACGGTCGGCCCGAGGAGCAACGTGGTCGCGCGGGTCTGCAGCATCCAGCTCGGGCTCACGCGCAGGCCGACGCCGAACAGCGGCGGGGCCTCGCCTTCGTCGTAGCGGACGCGCTCGCCGGAGCGACGCACCCACCACGGCTCGATTGCGAGCGAGCCTTCGAGGCCGAGCGAGAAGCCGCTGCCGCGCTCGCGCTGGCGCAGCGTGGTGAAGCGCCAGCCGGCCGCTAGCGTGACGCGGGTGCGGATCAGCGCGAACTCGTCGATGGAGCGCGTGAAGGTGCGGACGGAGAGCGCCAGCGAGAGCGCGCCGCCGCGAGGCGAGGTTGGAGAGAGCACGCGCAGGCCGAGCGCACCGCCGCCCGCGAGCACGTCGGCGAAGCGGGGTGGGCCGAAGCCGATCGCGACGCCGGGCTCGAGGCTCGCGCCGATCTGCCACGAAGATTTTTGGGGTGGTTCGGGCTCGGGTTCGGGCGGCGGCTCGACGGGATCTTGTTGTGGTTCGGGCTCTGGTTCGGGCTCGGGCTCGGGTTCGACGGGCGGCTCG
>DATLLB010000334.1:0-3896 GCA_035538075.1 Enhygromyxa sp. | reverse complement strand
GCCGTACTGACCGCCCTTGCCGGTTTGACATGCGCGGGGTTTGGCGACTCGTACGACACGGCTCTCACCAGCGATCGCTTGGCCCAGCTCGTCGTAGGCCGGGAGCGTCACGAGCAGCGAACCATCGGGTGCGAGCTCGAGACCCTGCACGTCGTCGTAAGTCCAGGCCAGACCAGCAACCGCTGCCGGCGTCGCGCCGTCGATCGACCAGCGAAGGTCGCGGCCGCTCGCGTCCACGCCGATGTCGACACCGGTCCCGACACCGAGCAGCTCGACGCTCGCATGGCTGGGCAGATCCTCGAGCCAGGCCCCTGGATCGGCCCCGAGGTAGAAATTCGCGAGCGCAGCGTGAAGCGGCCCCGGCTCGACATCCAGCGCCGGTACGCCGGTGAATCGAGCCGTGAGCGTCGAGCGATGCTCTTCGGAGGTGGCCGCGAGCGCGACCGAGAGTGCGTCGTCTCGCACGAACACGGTGCCGCCGAAGCTGCGCGCGGCGTACTGGACGTCGTCGGCATCCTGCCCGTAGTTGGGCACGAACGGCTGGATCGCCGCGCCGACATTGACGACGAACGCGACCTCGGTGTGGGGCGCCGCCGAGTGAGCGATCGGGATGACGACCGCGGTCGCTAGACCGACGACACAAGGGAGCAGGAGTGAGAGGGAACGTAGCGATGAGCGATACATGGGGGTCTCCGATGTCGGCTCCCCCTTCGCCACGACCGCGTCGAACCTGACGAGCGAGTTTACTTCGGCATCGGGAAGCGCTCGCCCTCGCGCTGCTCGATCGCCTGCGCGCGCTGGAAGGCCGGGCGTGCGGTGAGCCGACCCACGTAGTCGGCGATCGGCCCGGTCTTTTCGAAGGCCCCAAACATGACGCCAAAGCGAGCCCCGGCACCGACGACCACATCGGCGGCCGAGAAGCGATCACCGAGCAACCACTCGCTGCTGCTCACGCCGGCGATCAGCACGTCCTGCATCTGCTCGAACGATCCCCACGCCACCGAGCGGGCCGGGACCTCCCACTTGAAGAACTTCTGCCCGAACGCCGGCTCGAGCACGCCGCTCGAGAACAACATCCAGCGCAGGTAGGCGGGCCGCTGCGGATCGTCGAAAGCGGGCGCCAGACCCGCTGAGGGGAAGCGATCAGCCAAATAGATCGCGATGGCGCCGGTCTCGGACACCGGGATCCCATCGCACACCACCAGCGGCACCTTGCCCATCGGATTGAGCGCCAGGAAGTCGGGTTGCTTGTGACGACCGCTGTTGAGATCGAAGCTCTCGAGCTCGTACGCGAGGCCGAGCTCCTCGAGCAACCATAGGGCCGTGAGCGCGCGCGATCGTGGGGCGAAGTAGAGCTTGAGAGACGGCTGCGTGTGCGTCATTGCACTCGGAAGCTACCGTGGCTTTGTGTCGGCGTCACTCCGGCGTACCATCGAGTTGGCGAGCCCAGCCATGCTCACGCCATCCTCCATGCACACCGCTCGCGCAGCGCTGGCGCTGGCCGGCGTGCTGACGCTGGCCGGCTGCGGTCAGGTGATCGCCGGGACCGAGCCGTGGACTCCGCCCGACTACTTCGCCGACGAGCGGTATGTCGAGATCGACGGCGTGCGGGTCTGCTACCTCGAAGCCGGGCCGCCGGCCGATCAAGCCGCGACCATCGTGTTCGTGCACGGCTGGAGCGGCAACTTGCAGAACTGGTGGGACCAGTTCGAGCACTTCCAGCGTCGCTATCACGTGGTCGTGTTCGATGCGCCGGGGCACGGCAAGTCGGAGCGCGGCGATCACCTCGACTACTCGATGGATCTCTACCTCGCCACGCTCGACGGGCTGCTCGACCAGCTCGGGCTCGAGCGGGTGATCATGGTCGGCAACTCGGCCGGTGGTTGGGCGGCTGCCCAGTACGCGATCGCCCACCCCGAGCGCGTCGAGAAGCTGGTGCTGTCGGACTCGACCGGGACCCGCTACGTCGGCTCGGTCGGCTCGATCCTCCCGCTGCTCACAGCACGCTGGCTGCAGATGGCCAACATGACGACGGCCGAGCACTACCCCGGGCTCGACCCCAAGAGTCAGGCTCGCCAGGAATTCGTGAGCAGCTTCGCCGGCACCGTCGAGGAGGCGCCGTACCTCGAGGCGCTCGCCGAGCTGCTGCCGGCCAGCTACGTGGAGATCCCCAAGGAGCAGCTGGCCAAGATCGAGGCGCCGACGCTGATCGTGTGGGGTGACGATGATCCGGTCGTGCCGATCAAGGCCATGCGCACGTTCGAGAAGGCGATCGCCGACGACCAGAGCTACGTCGTCCACCTCGGCGGACACACGCCGATGATGAACTCGCCGGATGAGTTCAATTGTGCGGTCGATGCATTCCTCGACGGGCGCGAGCTCGGCGGCTGCAAGCAATATGCGCTGACGATCCAAAAGCAGCGCGATCGCCTGGCCGGGCGCGAGTGGGGTCCGCGCTACGAGTAGAGGGTCACTCGCCCCAGTAGTAGCCAAACCAGATGCCGAGCAGGACGGTGTTGCTCATCGGCCGATCCTTGGCCGCAGGCGTGAAGCCTCGCCACGCGAGCTCGGGCCCGACCGCCCAACCACCGGCCTTGCGCGGGCGCTTGCGGTCGGCCTGCGGGAAGAACTCGTAACGGATCCCGCCCATGAACTGCGGGCCTCCGACGCCGCCCTTCTCCTCCGCACGATCATCGAGGATCAGCCCGATGCCGAAGCCGAAGCCGGTGCGGATCGAGAATGGGTAGCGGGGCACCGGATAGAAGCCAGCCTCGACCAGCAAGCCGCCGTTGGTGAAGAAGGTGTTGCGGTTGAAGTAGAAGCCGCCGCTGGCGTCGAGGCCGAGCGTCATCCACGGGAACACGGCTTGGCCGATTCGCAGCGCCCCGCCGCCGCCGGGGATCATGCGGCGCTGATCGATCTCGAGGTTCGGCGAGAACGCCCAGCTCATGCCCGGCCACACCGTCATGCCGAGATAGGTGCCGGAGATCCGCGGCGGCTTGCTCGACTCGCTCGGGCGCTCGGCCTCGGTCTCGGCGGTCGGCGGCTCCGCTGCGTCGGCGAGCGACGCTGCGAGGAGGACCAGGGCCGCGACGGCGAGGCTCAGCGCTGGCGAACGCGCGCGCACGGGCACAGCATGATCGATCGGCGCGCGCGGTTGCAAGTCAGTCCGAACCCAGCCGCTTCGCGTCTGGCCGCTTCGCGGGCCCTTCGGGCGGTTCGAACTTAGACCTCCGCTTCGCTACGGTTCAGCGCGGCGGGTGCTGACAGGTGATCTTGTCCTTGGCCACGATCCAATGCGGCGGCAGCTCGGGCAGCGGCGGCGGGCTCTCGCTGCAGCCGGGATCGTCGGCGTCGGCGAGGTGGTCGTGATCGTTGTCGAACCCGTCGGTGCACGAGGTACCGGACTCGCGCGACTCGGGATCGGGGTTGGCGGTCGCCCAGCGCTCGGGGATGCCGGCCCACATGCGCTCGAAGAACTCGTGATACTGCGCGGCCAGCTTGGGGCTGCGGATGATCAGCGTGTTCTCGTCGTTGTCCCACTCGCCGGCCGAGGTCCAGTTCATCGAGCCTGCGATCACCCACTCGTCGTCGACCGCCGCCGACTTCATGTGCATCTTGCCGCCCCAAGCCTCGACCTTGACCGGGATCCCGACCGCGCGCAGCAGCTCGTGCTTGGTGTAGCCGTTGGTCGCCGCGGTCGCGTCGAGGATCACACGGACCTCGACACCCCGATTGTGCGCGTCGATCAGATCCTTGGTGATGGCCTTGTGGGTCAAGAAGAACACGGCGATGTCGATGCGCTTCTGAGCGCGCTGCAGGACCGGACGCACGCCCTCGTTCATGGCCTTGTCCTGCGGCGAGAACAGCAGCTGGACCTCGGCGTCGCCGACCGT
>DATLLB010000333.1:0-4643 GCA_035538075.1 Enhygromyxa sp. | reverse complement strand
GAGTATCGCGGCACCAGCAAGTCGTCGTCACGCCGCTTGGACGATGACGACGACGAGCCCAGCTGGGACGGCGACATCGAGTACGAGGCCGACGACAGCGTGCGGGTGTTCAAGGGCATGCAGGTCCGACACCCGAAATTCGGCGTCGGCTCAGTGGTTTCGTGGAGCGGGAGCGGCGAGAACATGAAGCTGACCGCCAGCTTCGCGGTCGGGCGCAAGACCATCATGGCCCGGTTTTGCGAGCTCCTTTAGTCGCAGCGAGGATAGAGCGGGTCTTCGAGCGGATCGTCGAGCTGCTCCTCGATTGGCCCATACATGGCGCCGACGATCGCACCATAGACGAGGTGAATCAGGATGAAGACCGCCACACCCGTCAGGCCGAGACCGGCCATGAACGGACCGGGCGGCGGCACCTGGGTCGGCATCAACGGGTGAACGAGCGGCAACACGATCGTGAACAACCCGGCGAGCAACGTGTGCACGAGCGAGAACGCCACGCCCGTCAGCCAGTCGGCGCGGCGCGTCCCGTACTCGAACCCCGCCGCGTAGAGCAGCCCGATCAGCCCGGAGAGGACCAGGTGCAGGATGAACCCGACCGAGAAGGCGCTCGGACCGAGCGAGCCCGTGATCATGCTGCCCATCACCTCCTCGAGGTTCACCGGCACCCCGGCTCCCCGCACGATGGCCAGCAGCACGGTCGTGGCCACGCCGCCCATGACGCCCGCTAGAAAAGCTTTTCCGATTTTCACAATATAGCTCCTTTTATTGGGCCATACGGCCACGTGAAAGTGTAGTCCTCGATCGATTGCTTGGATCAAGGACTGCGTTGTTCGTCGGCCGCGGCCGAGCGAGCGGCGAGCGTCGTGATCAGCACCGCGAGCACAGCCAGCCCGCAGGTCGCCTGAATCAGCACACGGTCGGCGCCGAGGTTCGCCACGAAGATCCCGAGCAGCGCCCAGCCCACCGCGATCGCGTGGCCCCAGGGCCCGCGTGCCGCCCAGGCGATCGCACAAGCGAGCGCCGCGGCCAGCACCAGCACCAGCACCGTCCACGTCTCCAGCGACAGGCCGAAGAATGAAAACCCACGCGCTGCCGCGACTTCGGTGATGTTGGCGAACGCGACAATCGTCAGCCACCCGACCTGGGGCCCGAGCATCGCCAGCGTCAGCAGCCGCTCCGCTCGGGCGATCGTCGGAACCAGCGCCGCGCTCACAATCAGCGCATGGCCGAGCAGCGCGAGCGTCAGCAGCAGAATCGGGGCCGTCGCCGTCAGCAGCCCGAAATGCGCCGCGAGCAGCCACAGCACATTGAGGGCAAATGCAACGCCGACCGGGACGGCGATCCACTGAAACAGCGCTCCGCCGCCCTCGCGCGCAAATAGATGCCAACCCGCCCACACCAGCGAGGCCCCATGGATGAATGCCCAGATGATGAATGTGAAATCGACGGGGACGATTGGCGTGTTTGCGCCGAGGTTGTGGCGCTCGAAACCGGCGGCGAGCAGCAGCGCCGGCGTGGCCGCCTGGGCGATCGCGAGGGTGATTAGTGCAATGCGCTTCGCCGTGATCCTCTCACCCGACATGCCATGCAAATAGCACCACCGTCGGCAGCGAGAAATTCACGCAGGGTATGCGAATTATCGAGCTCGCCTCACGGCGAGGCCTCGGCGAGGCGATCCAGAAATTCCCGCGGGTTCGCCTTGCTCGGCACTCCCAGCGCGCTGTCCTCGAACTCCAGCCCGGCCGTGGTCGCATGCCCGCGCGCGAGCTCGTATTCGCCGAGCCGCACCTCCAGCGCGGCGGCATAGAAGTATCGAAGCCCGCGCCGAAACGGATCGGGCTCGCTGTCGATGTCGAGCAGCAGCGCGTCGCGGGTGATCTGGGCGAGCTCGATCTCGTCGGCGTTGGCGAGGATCACCAGCGACTCGAGATCGTCGATCACCTCGCTGGCCGAGCGCTCGTCGAGCTCGCGCTCGCCGAGCGTCAGCTTCACGATCAGCGCGTGCAGACGCTCGCTCGCAACCAGTGCGCCGCTGCGCTCGCGCTCGACCTCGGCGAGGCCGAGCATCGCCCCGGTGTGATTGGGCAGCAGCGCGAGCGCCTGCTCGTAGTGCTCGCGCGCGCGCTCGAAGTCGTCGGCCGCGAGCCCGATCTCGCCGCGCAGGAACGCGACCTGAGCCCGCTGCCCGGGATCGCCGAGTTGCTCGTAGCCGGCCGCGGCCTCGGCCGCGAGCGTCTCGGCCTCGGCCAATTCGCTCTGCTCGAACGAGATCGCGGCCAGCATGTACTTGACCGAGGGATCGTCGAATCCACCCTCGAGCGCCTGCAGCAAGAACGGTCGCGCGGCCGCGCCCGAGTAGGTCTGAATCTGAATGCCGGCCCACAAATAGGCGAGGTCCGGCGTCAGGTGATGCTCGGCCGCCAAGGTCGCGAGATCGCTGTTCATCACCGCCGTCGCCCGCTTCTCCACTTCCGGGTTGGGCGGGCACGAAGCCACGAATCCGGTCACCCGCACTCGCGCGATGCGGGCCTGAGTCGTCAATGCGGGCGAGTCCTTGCCCGCGTCGATCGCCGCGTCGAGGTTGGTGAGCAGCGCCTCGACCGACAGATCGCCCGGGCCGATGCGGGTCTCGGGATCGTAGTCGACCTGGCGCTGGTGCGGGCCGTGATCGTCGGGCAGTCGCCACGCGACCCCGCGAATGCAGGTGGTGAAGGTCAGCGCCGCGACGTTGGCCCGCGCGACCGCGATCCAGTGTCGCGCCGCGCTGTTGGCCGCGCGCGCCAGCACCTGATCGGCGCTGCGAGCCTTGCCGTCGCGCAGCAGCACCTGCGCCTCCTCCATGACCGCGAACGCGGCGGGCTCCACATGCGCCTTGGCGACCTCGAGCAGCGGCGTCAGATCCTGCCAGTCGGGCCAGCTGCCCATCGGCACCACGGTCGTGCGTCCGCCTTTGCCGTCGACGCAACCGGTGCTCGTGAGCACGCCTGCGCTCGCGAGCGTGAGCGCGACCAGCAGCGATCGCAACGTGGCGGCGAGGGCGAAGCGGCTCATCGGCGCCAGCCTACGGCACCGCTGCGTCGCCTCCAAATCGCTAGTAGATCACCCGAAAGGCGGCCCAGATCGCGACCACGATGCCCGCGAACGGCAGCCCCGCGAGCACGCCGATCAGGTACGCGCGCACGTGAAACTTCCAGTCGCGCAGCGAAGGGTGCCCCTTGGTGCCCGGCGCGAACGCCCAATTCGGCGCCCACAGCAGGATCACGCCGATGTCGAGCACCACCGCGTCGTAGAGGTTGAACAGCTCGAACATCACATACGCCGCGAGCAGTCGCTCCGGGATCGTCGTCCCGGCGGGCACGCCCGCGATCATCAGGTGCGCCGCGAGCCCGACCAGCCCGATCAGCATCAGCAATGCCCACGCTGCGCGCCGTCGTCGAGTCGCTCGCGGCATCGGCCCGAGCAGCGCCTGCAACGGCTTGGGCGCGTCGTCCTGCCAGATGCGTGGGTCGTGCCGCAGGCTGCCGAGCACGATGAAGGTCATCCACGCGCACAGCAGAGCGCCGTGGATCAGCGCGGCGGTCAGGGCGGGCACGGCGGCATCTCAGCAGCTTTTCGGCCGGTTGCAACGCGCCGTGCTCGATTGGCTCACGCTGCACACCCAGCGGCCCTACGGCCGCAGATCGATCAGGGCCGTCCTGCTCTCCATCTCGATCGGCACCGAGGAGTGCTCGTGCACGATCTTCCACTCGCCGTTGCTGCGCGCAAAGCCGGCCGTCCAGCGAAACCATCCGTCGTACGCTTCACCGCTTGGCGGCCGCACGTCGAAGTGGGCGAGCGCGACCGCGAAGGCGATGTCGTCGCGGGCCGTGATCACCGGCTCGTACAGTTCGACCTCGAACGAGCCGGGCATCGCGAGCCCCTGCTCCCACGCCGCCCGGTAGCTCTGGGCGCCACGCCACTCGAGCGGCGGCATCATGTCGTACGCGACCACGTCGGACGCGTAGCAGCCCATCAGCCGCTCGATGTCCTTGTTGCGGATCGCGTCGGCCCATTCTTCGAGCAGGGATCGTACCCGGTCCTGGGGTTGCTGATTCATGCGCGCGTGGTGTGCATCAGGCGTGCCCGTTACTAGCCACATGGGTTGGGAGCGATCGCTTGGTGATGTGCCCAACTCAATTTCACTATCCGTCGCGTAGCGTCGGATTGCTGCTACCGTGATCTCGAGAGTAGCCCATGAACGTTCGTACGTGCTCGGTCAGCCTCGCCCTGATCTCGCTGCTCGCGCTCGCTCCCTCGCTCGCGCGCGCGGGTGATGCAGCGGACGCGTTCAAGACCAAGCACGACCGGCTCGTCGAGCTGGTCGATCAAGACGCCAGCGACGCCACGCTCGGCAGCGTCATCGACGGTCTGATCGATTACCACCACCTCGCCGAGAGCTCGCTCGGCGGACCCGACAACTACGCCAAGGTCTGCGGAGACCGCTGCGCCGAGTTCGAGGCCCTGCTGACCCAGCTGATCCGCGCCAACTACCTCCGCATGGCTCGGCAGATCAACGAGCACCCGCTCGCGCAGATCGAGGACGTCGAGGGCCGCGGCGGCGTGCACAAGGTGACGACCAAGGTCAAGGTCGAGCGAAACGGCCG
>DATLLB010000332.1:0-2893 GCA_035538075.1 Enhygromyxa sp. | reverse complement strand
TCGGCGGAAGCCCGCTGTGACGTACCATTGCGGGCATGCGTGCTCGCGAAATTCCCGACTCGGGTCTGCGCCTCGCGGTCCTGAACGCGCACATTCCCCTCGGTCATCTCGACGCGGAGGATCTTCGAGCCATGCTCGCGGACATCCGCGATCCCGAGGTCGAGAGCCCCTGGGAGCACGAAGTCGAGCTGGTCGATCGCGGACAGGTGGGTTGGATCGATCTCGACCTCGGCCAGCCGCTCGAGCGCCTTGCTGATCCACTCGTCTTCGTGCTCCCAGGGGCTCTCGACCTCGGGATCGCAGATGTCCGCGAGCATGGCTCGAAGATCCTCCTCGTCGAGATGGCCGAGGGGAATGAGCGCGTTCAGGACCGCGAGGCGCAGGCCCGAGTCGGGGATTTCGCGAGCACGCATGCACGCGATGGTACGTCACAGCGGGCTTCCGCCGACGTACTTCTCGAGCAGCGCACGAACTCGCGGGTGTCGGCTCGGCGTGTCGCTGGGCGGAAACGTGGCGTACAGAAAGCTGAGCACGCGCGTGGTCACTTCGGGCCCGAAGCGATTCCATGCGTGGAAGTAGGCGCCCTGGGTCGTGACCACTCGACGCTCGCGCTCGACCACGCCGCGCAGCACCAGCTTGGCCGCCCGGCGCACGCTCATCACGTCTTGCCGCGCGGCGTACTCCTTGGTCGGAGCCATCATCGCGGTGCGGACCAGCGGCAGATAGACCGAGCACACGTGCAGACCTTCGTGGCGAAACTCGGCCGCGAGCGAGTCACCGAACGCATCGAGAGCGGCCTTGCTGGCGAGGTACGCCGCGAAGTAGGGCCCCGGGATCAGCACGCCCATCGACAGCACCAGCGCGACGCTGCCTCGCCGCTCCCGCAGCGTCGGCAACAAGCCCAACGTCAGGCGCACAGGCGCGAAGTAGTTGAGCTGCATGGTCCGCTCGAAGTCGTGGAAGCGATCGAGCGAGCGCGCGATCGGCCGTCGAATCGAGCGCGCGGCGTTGTGGATGAGCACGTCGACGCCCGCATGCTCGCGCACGATCTGCTCGACGAGCTGCGCGAGCGCGTCGCCATCACGAGCGACGAGCAGCACCCGAGCCCCCGAAGCGGCGGCCTGTCGCGCGAGCTCGGCCCCGATCCCGCGCGAGCTCCCGGTCACCAACACGGTCTTGCCTCGCAACATGGTCGCCATGTTATCGCCTGCCGCTTGCACGACGCCCCGCTTCTCGCCCGCACAAAACCAACGCACGGCGAAGAAAAGACCCCCTTCCAGGGGGTCACCACGTGCGGTCGAGCACCACGTGCGCGCCCCATCCTGACTCGCACGCAGTGCGAGTCAGGCGGACGCGAAGCGGCCGTGCATGGCTGAGTCCACGGCTGTTCGCGGGGGTCTATGTTAGCGTTGCCGCCATGCCGGACAAGCGGATCCGCGTACTGCTCGCCGAAGACCACACGATCGTCCGCGAGGGCCTCAAGGCCCTGCTGACTGCGAGCGAGGATGTCGAGGTCGTCGGCGAGGTCGCGGACGGTCGCGAGGCCGTGGACGCGTGCGCCCGCCTGCGCCCGGACGTCGTGGTCATGGACCTCAACATGCCCAAGCTCAACGGCGTCGACGCCACTCGCGAGATCCGCGAGAAGCCCGACGCGCCCAAGGTGTTGATCCTGTCGATGTACGACGGCGAGGAGTACGTGCGCCCGGCCATCCGCGCGGGCGCGAGCGGCTATCTGCTCAAGGGCTCGGGCCTCTCGGATCTGGTCAAGGCCATCCGCGCCGTCGCAGGCGGCGAGGCGTTCTTCTCACCCGCGATCGCGATGATCCTGCTTCGCGACAGCCGCGGCGAGATCAGCAGCGAGCCACCCGATCCCGCCGACGGCCTGACCAAGCGCGAGCGCGAGGTCCTGACCCTGGTCGGCGAGGGCAAGTCGAGCCCCGAGATCGCGAAGATCCTCGGCCTCAGCGTGAAGACCATCGAAGGCCACCGCGGCCGCATCATGGCCAAGCTCGAGGTCCACAACGTCGCGGGCCTCGTGCGCCAGGCGATCCGGCTCGGGCTCGTCTCGGCGGAGTAGTACCCGTTTCCACAGTTCAGCCGTGAACTGAGGGCCCCAGCGTGGCTCGGCCACTATGATGATCAGTCACCGCGCCAACCAACGCCGCGGCAGCGGCGGGCAGGGGGTGAGGGGTCCCCGGCGTGGCTTTGCCACGACGGGGAGAGGGACCGGCCACGGTCCCTCTCTCAAAACCTAGAGATGACCCGGGTCCGGCGAAGTTTACTTCGCCGGACCCGGAGTCATCGGCGCCCGCAGATCCAGATCCTGGATCATGTCCTCGAGCTCGATCTTCTTCTCGAGCCGCTTGCTCTCGAGCTCGACGATCTTGCGCCCGGCCGCGTCGGCCTCGCTCGAGAACTCCTCCAGCCGGGTGTTGAGCCGCTGCCGCAGCCCGGTGGCGGCGGGATCCTTCTTGATCGCCTCGAGGTTGCGGCGGGTCTGCTCGGCGCGCTGCTCGAGCTCGGCCTGCTGCCGACGCAGACCATCGACCTCGGTGTCGATGCGCCCGATCTCGCGCCGCAGATCGACGATCGGCTGCAGCTTCTTGCGCGCGGCCTCGTCGAGGTTGTCGGCGGCCAAGAACTTCTCGAGCAGCTCGATCGCCTGCTGATCCCAGATCGCAATGCTGATGTTCGACGGCGTCTGCTCGACCACCTGCAGCGTCGCGCTGGTCTTGTTCGGCGGCACGCTCACGGGGATCAACCACGCGCCCTCGAGATCCTCGGTGCCCTCGGGCCGCTGCGCGAGCTGGTAGTTCGAGCCGGTCTGCGGCTGGCGGATCAGCACCTTGAAGCCGTCTTGGCTGGCGGGCCCGCGCACGTCCCAGGTCGTGGT
>DATLLB010000331.1:0-6862 GCA_035538075.1 Enhygromyxa sp. | reverse complement strand
CCAGCAAGCTGGCGACGCGGCCTGGATGTCGTTGACGATCAGCCCCGGCAACCCACGCTCGCCCCCGAGTCGCGCGAGGTATTCGGCGAGCGTGGCCTCCTCGTCGCGGATCAGCGCATCTTTGTGATTGCGGCTGATCTGGTCCTCGCCCGCGAATAGACGCCAGCCGACGCCGACCGATCGCACGATGTTGCGCAGGGCATCGAGCACCAATTCGGGCGTCGCCCAAGCGGACCAACTCGGCGCCGTGAACAGCCGTGGAGATCGATGCCAGTCCGTCGCGATGTCGTCGAGGAAGGTCGTGGGCATGTGGGGCCTGAACCAGGACGGAGAAAGGGCACGACGCCGTGGCGTCGTGCCCGAGTGGCCTACTTGGGGGTCGAGACGTCCTTTTCGTACGTCGCCTTGCACGTGCAGCCACCGCGCGTGCCTTCTTCTTCGGTCTTCTCCCACTTCTTGATGACCTCGGCGGCGCCGCGGACCGAGCGGAGATCGTCGAGCGTCAGGACTTTACCATTGTCAATCATGGTCATTGTCCTTTCAGCGGGGGGTGTCGCAGTCGCACTCGACCGTGGCCTTGTGCTTCTTGTTGTACGACTCGTCCGAGGACTTCTTGCCAGCCTCGTCGAGCGAACCCTTGACGTTCTTGAGATCGGAGAGCGTGAGTTGCTTCTTCTTCATGGTTGTTTCTTTCGTCGGCGACAGCGGATCGCGCTGTCGTTCGTAGGGGGACAGCAATGCAAGCCAAAACTATGTCGCGCTCGAGAGCGCGAGGATCGTCGCCCGGGCGGCGCCGACGAAGTCGAGCGCCTGCGCGACGTCGACGAGCTCATCAGCTTCGCGGAGCGAGTCGTTGAACACCTGAATCATGCGAAGGCTGGGCTCGCTGGTCGGCGGCTCGCCACACGGCGTCGGGTAGAAAGCGCGGCACTCCAGGCCGGGCTCCGGCGCGGCCACGTCGATCCAGCGACTCGGCGTCTCGGGATCGGGGTAATGGCAGCTCGGGCCACCGGTCAGGATCTCGGCGACGGAGTCGCGCAACGCCTGGGTGATGCGCTCGACGTCGGCGCCTCCGCGCAGCCACTCGCCGCTCAGCCGATCGATAATAGCCTGATTGTCTGCGATCGCGCTTCGCTCTCGGGCGATCTCTCGGAGTCCAACGGCCAGCTCGGTCGCGTACTCCTCGACCTCGGGATCGGGCGCGCGCGCGGCCAAGGCCAGCAAGTGAGCGGCCAGCTGCTCGAGCGCCGCGCGAGTCTGGGCGACGAAGTGCAGCGGACCTTCACCGCAGATTGTCGCGCGACCGTCGACCGAGACTGGGTCGGGCTCGTGACGTCGGCGATAGACCAGCGCGCACGGCCGGCCTTCGGCCAAGACGGTGGGGAGCTCGAGATCCAAGAACCGTCCGTCGAGCGTGAAGTTGTTGTTGTACGAGTTCCAGTAGAGGCCGACTCGATAGAATTCGATGAAATTGCGAAAGCCCCGTGCGACCGCGTCGCGCACGGCCTCGAGCACGGTCTCGACCGTCGCAGCCCCGCTGTCGGGGGTGGTCGTCGGGTCGGCGCCACGCAGCAACGCGCCGGCGATCTCCAGCACGGCGTCGACTTCCGAGCTCGCGAAGCTGGCGGCCGCGAGCAGGTTCGACCAGCGGATGAAGTCCGCCGGCTTGACCGTGATCGCCTGCAGCTCGCGGTCGATCGGGCTCAAGGTGATTCGGTTGTTCGCGGCGAAGCGCTCGAGCCTCGCGCGAAAATCCGGCGCTAGCGGGCGCAACAGCAGTGACTCGCAAGGCACGATGGTGTGGTCGAGCCCACGCGCGCGGACATACGCGGTCGCGAGCAATTCGCGGATTGCCGCACTCGGGAACATGTGACCGGTCCCGTGCATCGTCCCGGCCTCGATGTGCCAGTTCCAGCAGAACTGGGTGCGACCGATGCCCTTGAGGTACCAACCCTCGTAGACCGCGGCGCGGCCCGAGCCGGGGCACCGAGGCGACGGATAGCGCGGAGGCAGCTGAAAGTCGCTCCACGCGAGTTCGCAATTGTCCTGCGGCGAGGCCACGGAAAAAGCCGGAATCTGGCCGATGTCCGTGACCCGATCGCAAAACGCAAACTCGCGATCGAGCGGTGTGAACCCGCCGGGCTTGGTGGGGATCGCCACGTGCCACGAGAATGGGCCGAGTGTGTTTGTGCGCTTCATTTGAGGAAGAACATGTCGCGGACCCCCGTGCTGGAGTCCAAGTTGGCGTCGACGACCGGCAGCTGTCGCGCGGTCCACAGAATCAACGCGGCGCTGTTGCATTGGCGCGCGCGTTGGATCGCGGCCTCCCCGATGTCGTCGCCGCGGGGGTATTGCCGGGTACGGAGCAGCTGATCGGCGAAGAAGCGCAGCTCGGACTCGCCGAGCTCCCGGTGCCGAACATCCAGGGCCAGCTCGTCCTCGCTGAACGCGAGCGCGTTGGCGAAGCGAAAGTCGAGCGGCCGCCCGCGCGGCGCGGCCCAGCTCGACTCCGGACCGAAGCCGGCCTCGACCCGATCGACGACGTCGGTCTTGACCAGCGCCCATAGCCGCTCGCCGACCTCACGAATCAGCTGGCGCCGCCAAGGCGCCTCACAATCGAATGGCCGAGCCTGATCGACGCGATACTCGAGCGGGAGCCCGGCCAGGTAGTGCAGCCAACGGCGCGCGTACGTGCGCTGGGTCGCGCCGTAGCCGAGCTCGTGCCGAAGCCAGCGCAGCGTCCGAGGGCTCTGCTGCAGATCGGCGACCGAGAAGCCCGGGAACACGCCGTCGGCGTAGAAGCGCGCGATGAGCTCGAAGAACGATGCCTGCTGGACTTCGAGCTCCGGGCAAAATCGCTGATATTCGCGCAAATAGCGGGTCTGATAGGAGACCGTGAGCGTCTCGAAGGCGCTGCCGATCTCGAGGTGCTCGTCGATCGGGTGGTGCGAGAGCCACCAATAGTCGAGACCCACGGTCGCGGCGGCCTCGGTCACGAGCAGGGCAAATGCGTGATCTTCGAGGTTGTCCGGCGAGATTGGCCCGACTCCAAACTCGAGCTCGGGTCGCAGCCGGCGGATCAGGTCGGTGGCCCAGATATGAAGGTAGTCGTGGACCACGAACATGATCTCGGGCATCAGCAGATCGGCCTCGTTGTGGAGGCGAAGGTCGCTCTGCGGACTGCGCAGGAGCTCGGCCGTCAGCGAGTGGCGGCCGATGTAGATCTCCGCGCGAAACGGATTCCAACCGACCGACGCAGTGCTGCTGGTGTCGTACAGCCAGTAATTGTCGATTGCCCGTTCGACGATCCCCACCCCAGGGTCGGCCAGCGCCTTACCCAACAATGGAACCGCCCGAGTGAGCTGGGAAAGCGCGTGTGCGGAGTCGGTCATGATCGTGGATTTCGCCGCGCAGCGTTGTCGGCGAGCCGGCGGAATCTGACGAAAAAATTCCAACTGGCCACTCACAAAAATCATGACCCGCTCGGCGGTTGGGATGTCGTCGGTGACCGAATCTGTGCTAACAAGCCCACGTGGAATTTCGTGGACAAGTGCTCGATGCTCGACGTCGTCGTCGAAACCGGACAATTAGCGCCAGGCCACGCTCGCCCTGGGCCGAGCGCGCGTCATGGCTGCTTGGCGCGCTCGCGATTGCAGCTCTCCTTGGGGTTGGGTTGATTCCGACACCAGAAACCGTCAGTGGGATTGCGGTCGTTCACGACAGCCGGATCCGCGCAGTTCACTCGCCGGTTGACGGTGCAGTCGCCGAGGTCTTCGTGCGTCCCGGTGACATAGTCTCGCCTGGTGATCCGCTGCTGCAGCTGCGCGATTCCGTCGTCGAAGTCGACTATCGGGGTACTCAGCGACGCGTCGAGCAAGCGCTGGTCACTCGATTGCGTGCACGGGCGTCGTCCGACAGCGACGCGCCCGTGCGCGCGCTGGTTGACGAGCTCGTGCGCGCGCGAGCGCAGGCGCAACTCTATAGGGTGCGCGCCGAGGTTGCGGGCGAGGTCGTCGGCGTTCGGTCGCGGCCCGGTGACGAGGTCAAGGCACGCGCGGTCCTGGCCACAGTCCGCGAGTCGGGGCCCGGCGAGCTGATCGCGGCCGTCGACATCCCGTCGCATGCGGCCGAGAAGGTTCAGATCGGGGCAAAGGTGCTGATTTCGTTCGGCGATGGCCACGACGCCAAGCGAAGCTTCGAGGTCATCTCGTTGTCGGACGAGGCGGTGAACGAAGCTGCCGAACTACGCGAGCAAGGCGGCCAGGAGAGCGCGCGCAATCAGCTGCGTTTCTGGGCCCGCTATGTGGACGATCGCCCGGGATTGCCAGCCCCGAAGACCGGCATGACCGGCCGGGCGGAGCTCGTCTATCGCGACCGAAGCCTGTTCGCCGCGCTCGCGGACATCGTGCTCGGGGAGGGTCTGTGATGAGCAGGCAATTCGTCGCGCAATTGCATGAAGTGGTCGAAGCGGCGACTCGCGGTCGTCGGCGCGTGCCGTTCATTCCGACCGACTCGGCCGACGACTGCGGGCTCGCCTGCTTGGCGATGGTGCTCGGTCTGCATGGGCAGCACGCGAGCATCGATGAGCTCCGCCGCCAGCTCGGTGCGATGGACGGCGGGGCCAACCTCGCTCAGATCGCCAGCTTGGCGCGGCGGCGCGGCCTGATCCCGGCCGGCTACCAGATCGATCTCGACGAGGTCGCGCAGCTGCCCGTGGGCACCATCCTGCACTGGAACATGGATCACTTCGTGGTCCTCGGCCGCAGCGGCCGACGTGGCTACGAGATCTTCGATCCCGGCTCGAGCCCCCGCTGGATCGACATCGACACGCTCGGCGATTCGTTCACGGGCATCGCGTTGACGCTCGAGCCGGCGACCGACTTCGTCCGCGCCGCCGAGGCCAGCGAGCCGCTCGCCCCCTATGTCGAGATGGTGCTCGCCCACAAGCGCCTGTTGGTCGGCGCGGTGCAAGCCTCGGTGCTCCTGCACTTGCTCGGATTCGGAGTTCCGATCGCGTTCGCCCTGGTCGTCGAAGAAGTGATTCCGTGGTCGCGCCAGGATGCGCTGCTGATCATGACGATCGCGCTCGGCATCACTGCGCTCGGGCAGATGGTCACCCACTTGATTCGCGGACGCGTGTTGGCGTTGCTGTCGATTCGGGCGGAGACCTCGATGCAGGGGCAGTACTTTCATCGGCTCTTGCACCTCTCGGACGCGGTGCTCGGGGCCCACACTTCCGGCGATCTGTTGCAGCGCTCCTACAGCCTCCACGAGCTGCGCACGCGGGTCAGCGACATCTTCTTGTCGACGCTGCTCGACGCCTTCACGGCGCTGTTCTTCTTCGTCAGCTTGGTCGTGATCGCGCCGGCCGTGGCGCTGTGGTTGGCCGTGCTGGGCGGCGCCAAGATCGGGTGGGCGGCGCTGATGCGGTCGCGGCGAGAGGAGATCGTCGCAGGTTACTTGCGAGCCGAGGCCGAGATGTACTCGCAGCAGGTCGAGATGGTCGGGATGCTGGAGAGCATCAAGGCGATGGGGCGTGAAGATACGGCGCTGTCGCGCTGGAGCGCCGCGTTTGGCGACAAGTGTCGGGCGGAGCTCGAGCAAGGGAACCTCGCCGCGCTGCTCGCTGCGGTCCACGTCGGCACGGCGATGCTGGTCCCGGTGATCGTCGTCGGCGTGGCCGGAGCTGCGGTGATGCGCGGCGAGCTGTCGATTGGCAGCTTGTTTGCGGTCAGCGCCCTCGCGCCGGGCTTCATGAGTCCGCTCGCCAACATGATCGGTGCCGTGGAAGAGCTCTCGTCGGCGCGCTCGATCGCCCGGCGGGTCAATCAGATCCTCGGGGCCGAGCCCGAGGAGCCGCCGGACAAGCGAGGGCTGGCGATCCGTCTGCACGGCAAGGTCTCGCTGCGCGACGTCGACTTTCAATACAGCGATGATCGGCCGGTGGTCGAGGGCCTGAACCTCGACATCGAGCCTGGCTCGATGGTCGCGATCGTCGGCCCGACCGGCTCGGGAAAGAGCACGCTGGTCAAGCTGCTGACCGGGCTGCGCAAGCCGGCGAAGGGCACGGTCGCGTTCGACGGCCACGATCTCGACAGCCTCAGCCTCGTGCACACGCGTCGGCAGATCGGGTTGGTGCCACAGCGAGTTCAGCTCATGCGCGGCTCGATCCGCGACAACATTGCGTTTGGTCTCGACGTATCCGACGCCGAGATCGAAGCGGCGGCCAAGCTCGCTCGCCTGCACGAGCGCATCGTCTCTGACCCCTACGGCTACTCCGCGCCGCTGAGCGAAGGTGGGACCTCGCTCTCGGGCGGCGAGGCCCAGCGTCTGGCGATCGCGCGTGCGATCGTCTCGCGGCCCAAGCTGCTGATCCTCGACGAGGCGACCAGCGCCCTCGATGCCGAGACCGAGGTCGCGGTTCACGAGGGCCTCGCCGGCCTCGACTGCACGAAGATTGTGATCGCGCATCGGCTCAGCACGATCCGCAACGCCGATCGCATCATCGTGATGAATGGCGGGCGCGTGGTCGAAGAGGGCTCGCACGAGCTGCTGATCGGCAAGCGTGGCTTCTACGCGGCGTTGGTCGCTGCCCAGAGCAGTCAGGAGGTGGCGGCGTGAACCGGGCGGTGTATCTGTTAGCGATCTTGGTCGCGTGTCGCCGAGCTCCAGAGCGGGAACCGGAGGCCACGCCCACGCGCGAGCGGGTCGAGCTTGCGCGCGTCGACGCGGAGCCACCGACCTGCACGCTACCGGGCGTCTACGATGCCCAGCGGCGCCACAGCATCCGCGCGCCGGTCGAAGGGCGTCTCGAGCTCGCGGGTACGCACGAGGGGCAGCGGGTCGCCGCGCACACGACCGT
>DATLLB010000330.1:0-2640 GCA_035538075.1 Enhygromyxa sp. | reverse complement strand
GTGCCAACTTGACCAGCACGATCAGGGGTCGGTCATTCTACGATATACGCCCGTGAATGTCGTGAATGTCCGGGGATGGGGCGCGCCGGTCAAAGCGCCGACTCGCACAACATCCAAATTGCGCCCTCGCCAGCTGCTTCGTCGGCCGTCGCCCAGTAAATCGCGACGTCATCGGTGCGCACGGCCGACGGCTGGGGATGGGTCTTGTCGATCACGAATTCCCCGGCGAGCTGCTCGTACTCGCCGGCCATGAGCGGATAGCGGTGAATCCAGCCGAGGTGCGCGTCCTCGATCCAGTTCCAGAACGGGAAGTAGAGGTGCGTCTCGGTCACCGCGAGCTCGTTGGGTCCGTAGTAGCCGTTGACGAAGTAGGCCGGTACGCCGGGCTCGATGCGATACACCCCCGTGGACCCGATCGTCCAGGCAAAGCCTGCGCTCACCTCCACTCGCTCGGCGTAGTCGAAGCTGGCGCCGACGAGCTCTGGGCTCCCGCCGTCCTTGCCGACGCGCCAGACCTCGTACTCGATCGGAATGGTCCACCACGCGTGCTCGCCGTCCACAGCGATGTCGGTGACCTGACCGTGGCTCTCGGCGAGCACCTGCTTGTCGGTGCCGTCGGGTCGCACGCGCAGGATCCTCGCGCCGGGCTCCGCGAGCTCGCCTCCATCCGCGTAATAGACCCACTCGCCGCCATCGCCGAGCGTCAGCGCCCGCGGGCCGTGGAGGTCTTCGTCGAGCACCTCGTTCGCGTCGTCGAGCCCGGCCCGCAGCAGCTTGCCGCCGGGTTGAGCGAGGCCCTCGACGACCCAGTAGACATGCTCGCCGTCGCTGACGATCTGGTTGATGCCGGGCTGCTCGGTCGCGACGGGCACCCACTCCTCCGGCTGATCGAGCTGCGCGCGATAGAGCGTGACCGAGGGCTGCTCGTCGGCCCATTCGTCCCAAGCATCCGCCCAGTACACGCGGTCGCCGACCCGCACGAAGGGCCCAGGCTGCATGCTCCCCTCGACCAGCAGCACCGGCTCGCTCGGCGCGTCGGGCCCCTCGCAGGTCAGAGTCTCGACGGGCCCGCCAGTCTCATCGAGCTCGCCGCCGTCCGCCGCGATGCTTCGCTCGCCGCAGCCGAGCGCGAGGCTCAGCGTGGTGCCGATCAGAATCGAGGAACGCCGACCCCGGGACATGAAGACAGCGTACCCGATCTGCCCCCGCTGAGATATTGTCAATTGTTGTGGATCGGAGGTCGCCAAGCAGCACGATCAGGCGGCCTCCTCCTCGTCTCGTTTCTGCAGGATGCCATCGACGAACCGCACGCCCGCGCGCACGAGCGGCAGCAGCTCGGAGCCGTCGAGCTTGCGCCACCGCTGCTGTGCCATGTCGAGCAGCTTGAAGGCCATGGCCAGGCCCTTGGTCCGAGATCCAGCGCCTTTGGTGACCCGCTGCCGCAGGCGCACGGTGGCGAATGAGGACTCGATGATGTTGGTCGTCCGCAGGTGCTTCCAGTGCTCGGCGGGGAGAGCGTAGAGCGTCAGCAGCTTCTCGCGGTCCTTGATCAGGCACGCGACGGCGCGCTCGTGCTTGGGCGAGAATTCGGCCACGAATGCGTCCATGGCTTTGATGGCGTCGTCCTTGGTATCGGCGTAGACGATCTCGCGCAGCATCGTCTTGGCTTTCGGCTGGAGGCGCTTGGGCAGCTTGTCGAGCACGTTGCCCATCTTGTGAAACCAGCAGCGCTGCTCCTGGGTTTCGGGCCACACGTCGCGCACCGCGGCCCAGAAGCCGAGCGCACCATCGCCGACGGCGACCACCGGCGCTCGCATGCCACGCTTGCGAAGTGAGCGAAGCACCGAGGCCCAGCTGTCCGTGCTCTCGCGGTAACCGTCGTCCACGGCGATTAGCTCCTTCGTGCCATCGGGCCGTACGCCGATGATCACGAGCAAACAAAGCCGATCGTCCTCGAGGCGAATCTGCAAGTGAATGCCGTCGGCCCAGACGTACACATAGTCGCGGTCGGACAGGTCCCGCTCCTTCCAGGTCCTGTGTTCGCCCTCCCATTGCGCCGTGAGCCGGGTGATCGTCGTCGCCGACAGGCCCGATGCCTGCTCGCCGAACAGCGACTCCAGGGCCGGCTTGAAGTCATTCGTCGACAAGCCACGCAGGTAGAGGAGCGGCAGTACCTCGGCCACCTTCGGCGACTTTCGCATGTACGGCGGCAGGATCACGCTCGTGAACTTTTGACGCTCGCCGTCGATCTCTCGCTTGTCGTTGACCCTCGGCGCCTCGACCTCCATCGTGCCCGCCGCCGTGGTGATCGTGCGCGGCTTGGCCTTGCCGTTGCGGACGACGAGCCTGCGGCCGTCCTCGTCGATCTGGTGCTTGTGGCGCTCGATGTAGTCGGCGACCTCGGCTTCAATGGCTGCAAGCAGCATCCTCCGGGCTCCTTCCAGGATCAGGGTGTCGAGCTCGGCCTTGAAGCCGTCCTCCTCGTGTTCGGTGTTCTCGTCGAGTATGCTCAGCATGGGTGGCGCGTCCTTCCCCCCCGGCCGCTAACCGGGGTGCTCGTGGTGGTTCACGAGGTAGGATACGCCGCCTTTTTCGCGTGCTCGGAGATCTCCTCCGTCCACAACTTTTGGTAATACCTCG
>DATLLB010000329.1:0-23573 GCA_035538075.1 Enhygromyxa sp. | reverse complement strand
AGCCAAGCCGACGGCCTCGGGGCCCTGGGCGGCGAGCAGGCGATCGGCGGCGGCGAGGATCTCCTCGCGCGCCTCCTCCGGGCTCCGACGACGACGCGTACGGGCCGGCGCTTCGCTCGGTGTCGGCTCGCTGTCCTCGTTGCGGGCAGATCGCTTGCTGGGGCGACGGGCCACCGCGCGCATGCTACCAGCCGCGCCAGCCCGCCGCCGAAGCCAGATATTGTCATACTGATAGCAATCAGGGATCGCTGACCAGCACGCCGGCGATGCACATCTCGTCCATCGTGCCCTCGCCCCAGTAGGTCGTCTCGGTCCGCGTCGTGGTGTCGTAGTCGCAGCGCAACGAGAGCAGCGCGTCGGCGGGCAGATCGACGGGCTCGTCGTAGAAGTAGAGCAGCTGCCAGTGGAAGTCGTAGCGAGGCACGCGGATCAGACAGGCATCATCGCCATGCGTCAGCTCGAGGTTGCGGCCGAGCGTGTGCATGTGCGGGAAGATGCCGTGCACGCGCAGCGGCAGGTCGGCGTTGGCCCCCGCGAGCGTCGCCATGTGCGTGGTGCCGACGAGCGGCTCGCCCGGCGGGAGCGCGAGCAGGAGATCGGCGATCGCGGCGAAGCGGGCCGGCTCGACGCCACCTTCGACGACGCGCAGATCGATCGAGGTCTGATCCTCCATCCCAGGTCCGGCGAGCGTGTTGTAGTGCATCTGCACGATCAGCGGGGCGTCGGGCAGCAGCGGGATGCCGATGCCCTCGGGGTAGCGCGAGGGCACGCCGCCGGGCGCCCACGCGGCCACGACCGAGGCGGCGACCCCCGCGGTGCCGAAGCATGTGTAGCCCTCGCCGGCTTCGGCTTCGTCGAGCGCCCGCGCCTGATCGACGGCGTCGGCGTTGCGCGGGGCCCAGACGATCACGTGGTGGGCGATCTTGGGATTGCCGGGGTGGACGTCGAAGCCCGTCACGAAGGTGTCGACGCCGGCCGGGGCCGCGCCGTCGATCACGAAGCAGCGATAGTCGTCGTCGAGCTCGTCGGAGGGGCTGTAGGGGGCGGCCATCGTGATCGTCCGGATCTCGCCGTCGAGCCCGGGGGGTGGCGGTGGATCGGCGGGCGCCGTCGCGGGATCACCCGCCGGCGCGCCGAGCTCGGCCCACGCGGCCAAGGTCGAGAGCTCGTCGTCGCTCAGCCAGCGAGCGTCGCGGAAGGTGTTGCACTCGCCGCTGTTGTCGGCGCCGAAGGGAGGCATCGTGCGGTCGGCCGTCACGCTGACGATCAGGTCGGCGAACTGCGTGGCTGCGTCGACGTGGTCGAGGGCGAAGGGGGCGATGCCGCCGTCTTGGTGGCACCCGACGCAGTGAGTCGCGAGGATCGGACGGACGTCGCGGTGGTAGGTGAGCGCGGAGTCTTCACCGGTCTCGGCCTCATCGCCGGACTCGCTCGCGTGGTCGGCGTGGTCGTCGTGCTCGTCGGAGGTCGAGGGCGTGCAGGCGAGCGCGAGCGCGGCCACGAGGATGGGTGGATGGGTGGATGGGCTTGGCATGTCGGCTCCGGAGCGGAGCGTAAGATCTTATTATCAAATTGACAATATCGCTGTGAAAGACCGCCCGCGAGCGAGGGGTTCGCGCCGAACCTCGGCCGGGTGGGACAACGCCGGAGTCGTCGGGCAGCTCGGGCGTCAGCCAGCAGCCGAGCAGGCACGCGGACGAGAGACACACGAGCGGAGCGACGCGCATGCTCGAGCACCGCGCAGGAGCGAGCGTCGGCGAAAGTCAGCTCGCCACGGCCGATTCAACCTTGCGCGAAGCTGGGCTTGCACGGCAGCTCGACCACGAAGCGGGCCCCGTCGCCCGGTCGGTTGTCGAGCACCAGCCGTCCGCCGTGATCGTTGACGATCCCATGGCTGACCGCGAGCCCGAGGCCGGTGCCTTGATCGCGGCCCTTGGTCGTGAAGAAGGGATCGAAGATGTGCGGAACCACGGCCTCGGGGATGCCCCCGCCGTGGTCATCCACGTCGATGCGAATCCAGGCCGCGCCTGCGCGCTCGAACGCGCTGGCGCTGACCTGCACCGACTTGAGCTCGTGATACCCAGGCCAGCGCGCGTTGAGGGCGTCGCGGGCGTTGGTGACCAGGTTCATGATCACCTGCTGGACCTGCTGACGACGGCAGACGAGCTTGGGTAGCTCGGCGGAGATGTCGATCTCGAGCTGGATCTGGTCGCGACGCATGACCGCGCGAATCAACGAGAGCGTACCCTCGACGATGTCCAGCACGGTGGTCTCCTCGCCGCTCTCTTGCAGCTCCTGGCGCGAGAACGCGAGCAGGTGGCGGACGATGGTCGCGACCCGCTGGGTCTCGTGCTGGATCTCCTGCGAGAACTCGCGAATCAGCGCGTCGGCGGCCGCCGACTCGGCGATCAGCTCGGCGTAATTCATGATGCCCTGGACCGGGTTGTTGATCTCGTGCGCGACGCCGCTGGCGAGCGTGCCGATCGAGTCGAGCCGCTGCTGCTGGCGCAGCTGGCTCTCGAAGCGGTCGCGCTCGGCCTCGGTGCGCTTGCGATCGTCGATGTCGGTGGCGACCACGATCGCTCGATCGATGACCGCGTCGATCGCGATCGGAGCCACGCGCACGGCGTACCAGCGCGGGGTCTCGCCGCCGAGCGCGATGCGGGCCTCGAGCCGCGCCTGCGTGCCCTCGCGCAGCGCTCCGGCGATCGCGGCGTTGACTACGTCGGCGTCGCCTCCGGTCGCGATCTCGCGGGTGTGGATCGAGAACGAGACCTGCCGCGGGCGCGCGGCCGCGTTGACATACTCGACCGCGCCGTCGCGACCGATCAGGAACACGAAGTCGGGCAGCTGATCGACGAGCGAGCGCCAGCGGATCTCGCTGTCGCGCAGGTGCTCGTAGAGCCGCGCGTTCTCCAGCGCGCTCGCAGCATGACCGGCGAGCAAGTGCAGCGCCTCGAGCCGATCAGGCCCGATCGAGCCGGCGCTGAGTTGGTTCTCGAAGTAAAACAGCCCGACCGCGCGGCCACGCTTGACCATCGGCAGGCACAGCGCCGACAGCTCGCGACCCTCGAGCGCGCGAAAGTAAGGATCGGACGCGAAGCGGCTGTCCTCGCCCGCGGACGCGAGCACCACCGGCTCGGCCGTGCGCAGCACGTAGTGCAGCAGCGAGGCCGGCACGCGATCGCCCAGCTCGGCCAAGGCGGGCGGATTGTCGAGGTACGCCTCGGTGCGATCGATGCCGGCCTCGGCCGCGAGCGAGAGCTGGCCCTTGCTCGCCAGCATCAGCACGGCTCGCTGCGCGCCCGCGTTCTCGAGCGCGATCGTCATCACCCGCCGGATCACGTCGGGCAAGCGCAGATCCTCGGCCAGGGTCTGCGCGGCCTTGAGCAGCGAGGCGGTGTCGAGCGCCTTGCTGGCGGTCGAGCTGGTCGAGCTGCTCGGCTCGCTGGTGTGCTGCGCGGTCAGGCCCGCGCGATCGAGCAGACGCGCGAGCTCGGGGAACCGCTGCTCGAGCTGGTCGACCTTGGCGAAGGCACCCCACGCGAGGTAGTGCTCGCGCGCGTCGAGCAGCGGGCCGATCGCCAGCCGTGAGTGACCGGCGGCCGCGAGCGACTCGCCCAGCCGCTCGCTCGCTAGCGCGGCGATCCACGGGTTGCTCTGCTCCAGCGCACTCGCACGCGCACTCTCGTAGCAGCGGTTCGCTCGCTCGAAGTCGCGGTCGAGCACCGAGAGCTCGCCCTCGAGCAGCGACGCGAGGTGCCCGAAATTACCGCCCTCGGCCGTCCACTCGGCCAGCTTGGTCGCCGTGGTCGCGAGCTTGCGCAGCAGCGCGCGACGAGCCGCGCCCGTGCTCTCGCGCGCCTGCTCGGCCCACGCGACGCCAGCCAGCAGCCGCGCCGAGCCGACGTACCAGCTGCCCGGCATCGCCCGCTCGATCCGCTCGATGTTGGCGTCGAGCACCGCGTGGACCTCGGCCCAGCGCGAGAACACGGCCAGCACCAAGGCGTTGGCCATCGCGAAGTCGAGCTCGCGCCGATCGGGCACGGTTCGGCGATCACGAAGCAGCCCGAGCGGATCGAGCTCGCCAGGCGGCGGCGCGCTGCCGTGCATCAGCATGCGGCTCGCGTCGGCGAGCTCCGACCCGCCCGGCGCGTCGGTCTGGCCCCACTGCTCGATCCAGCGCAGGCGCGCCTCGATGCGGGCCTCGACCAGGCGCAGGTGAGCGGCGCCGAAGCAGGCGAAGTAGATCGCCATGGTCTTGGCGACCGCGGCCGAGTTGACGTCGCCACGCGCGAGCGCAGCTTCGGTCAAGCGATCGGCAGGCTCGATCAGTCGGGCGAAGGGCTCGACCCAGGCGAGCACGAACAGGCGCAGCTGCTCGACGCGATGCGCCAACGGACCGCCAGCGGCCAGCTCCGCACAGAACGAATTGATCTCGACCGCCTGCTTGCGACGGCCGAGCGCGTTGCCGAGGATCAGCCCGATCTGCCCGAACACGATCGCCATCGTCGGGTGACTGCCGTGCGCGAGCACCAGCTCGGCCGCGGTCGCGGCCAGCAGCATGAACAGCTCGGGCGAGGCCATGTACGAGGCCGGCGCGACCACGGTCAGCAGCTCCATTGCGACCTCGATGCGCCGCTCGGTCATCGGCGCGAGCTCGCAGAGCCGACGAAGCCCGGCCGGACGAACCATCCACAGCAGCCGCGGCAGCGTGCGCATGGCGTCGACGGTGGTCGGCTCGCGCGGCACCTCGATGCCGAGCGCCGCGAAGCCCTCGAACGCGACCTGCAACGCGCCGTCGAGGCGCGCGTCCAGCAGGCAGGTCTTGCAGCGTACGACCGCGACCTCGCCACGCTCGATCGGCGAGAGCTCGCTCGCGAACAGCCGCGCGAGCCGAGCGTCGGCGGCCGCGGCTTCGTTGGTCAGCGCCTCGGCCATCGCCAGGTTGAGCTCGATGTCGATGCGCATCCGCTGCAGCGGATCGCCGCTGGACTTCGAGCCGGGCGCGTCGAGCAGGCTCGCGGCGATGCTCGAGTAGATGCGCGCGGCCTTGGGTGCGCCGCTGGCCAGCGCTCGATGGCCGGCGCGATGGTTGAGCCGCGCGAGCTCGATGCGCCGCGTGGCCGACAGCTCGGCGGCGCCGGGCGCCTGCGCGAGCCACAGCCCGTGGCCGCGATCGAGGTGCTCGACGATCTCGAACAGCCGCTGCTCGAGCGCGGCCACGTCGAGCCGCGCACGCAGGCGCTCGCCGATCTGCAGGTGCCAGCGCCGACGATCGACCTCGTCGACCAGCGACGACGCAGCCTCGCGGATGCGCCCGTGCGCGAAGCAAAAGCCGCCGTCGCTGCTGGGCGCGAGCAAGCCCTCGTCGACCAGCGCGAGCAGCTGAGCCGAGACATCCTCGCGGGCGAGCACGTCGCCGAGCAGCGCGGGATCGATGTCGCCACCGATCATCGCCGCGACCAGCACCAGCTCGAGCGTGGCCGCGTCGAGCCCCCGCAGCTTGCTGGTCATCATCTCGAGCGCGTCCTCGGGCAACGAGGCCTGCGCCAGCGCGTCGAGCTCCCAGCGCCAGCCCTCGCGCTCGCGCCGAAGCAGCCCGCGCTCGCTCAAGTAGATCAGGAACTGGCGGACGAAGAACGGGTTGCCGCCGGTCTTGCGCGCGATCACGTCGGCCAGCGAAGCGACGGCCTCGCGCTCGCGCGAGAGCGTGTCGGCCAGCAGCGCGATCAAGTGCTCGCGCGCGAGCGGCCCGAGCTCGACCAGCTCGGCCGCACGCTTGCGCGCGTCGAGCTTGGCGAGCAGCTCGGCCAGCGCCGCGCCGCGCTCGATCGCCGTCGGGCGAGCCGTGAGCACCACGAAGATGCCCAGGCTCGTCGAGGCCGAGAGGTTGTCGAGCACGTCGAGCGTCGCGGCGTCGGCCCACTGCAGATCGTCGAGCGCCAGCACGATCGGCTGACCGGGCTCGGCCAGCGCCTCGAGCAGCCCGACTGCAGCGCGACGAACCCGGTTGCGCGCGCCCTCGCTGGCGAGCGGATCACGAGCGACGCTGTGGTTCGAGTGGCCGAGCAGCGCGACGAAGCGGGGCGCCAGCTCGCAGAGGGTCTCGGTCAGCGGCCCCAGGCGCTCGCGCAGGCGCTGCTGCCAGCGGCTCAGCTCGTCGGGGCTCTCGGTCAGCAGCTGCTCGGCCACGCCCGTGAGCGCGCCGATCAGGCCGGCGAGCGGCTTGTCGTGATCGATCTCGAACACGCCCCGCGCGAAGCGTCCGCCGTAGCCGATCACCTGCTGGGCGAGATCGTCGAGCAGCGCGCTCTTGCCCACGCCCGACTCGCCGACGATGACCGCGAACACCGGCCCGCCGTCGATCGCCCGCGCGAACGCGGCCCGCAGCCGCTCGCGCTGCGGCGCGCGACCGTAGAGCTGATGCGGCAGCTGCAGCGACAGCGGCACGTCGGCGCGCGCGAGCTCGAACTGCTCCGACAGCTGCCCGCGCGCGAACGCGTCGCGCATGCGCTCGAGATCGTCGAGCAGCCCGCGCGCCGACTGGTAGCGCCGCTCCGGCGCCTTCTCGAGCAGCTTCATGATCAAGCGCGACAACGCGGCCGGCAGCTCGGGGCGCAGCTGCTGCGGCGGCTCGGCCTGGCGCGCGAGGTGGGCGTGGATCAGCTCGAGCGAGGACTCGGCCACGAACGGTCGCTGCCCGGTCAGCAGCTCGTAGAAGGTCACGCCGAGCGAGTAGAGATCGGTGCGAAAGTCGACCTCGCGCCCGGTTCGTCCGGTCTGCTCGGGCGAGGTGTAGGGCAAGGTCCCGCGCATGATCGCGGGATCGTGGATGTGCCCGCGCTCGCTCTCGAGCAGCACCGAGATGCCGAAGTCGGCGAGCACCACGTCGCTGCCGTCGGCCGAGATCAGCACGTTGGTCGGCTTGATGTCGCGGTGGATCACTCGCTGGGCATGGACCTCGGAGAGCGTCGACGTCAGCTTGCATGCGATCGAGAAGAACAGCTCGAGCGGCAGTGGACGCCCGCCGGCGAACTCGGCGAGGTCGACGCCCGCGTGCGCCTCGAGCAGCAGGTAGAGCTTGCGACCCGAGCGCTCGCAGGCCAGCGCTCGCACCACGCCGGGCACGTCGAGCCGACGAATCAGCTCGAGCTCGTGGGCGACACGAGCCTCGAGCCCCGGTCGCTCCTCGATCGAGAACACCTTGGCGATCACCGGCAGGCCGTCGTGCTCGCGCACCGCCGTCCACACCTCGGTCAGCGCCGAGCTGCGGAGGCGACGGTCGAAGCGGTAGCCGACGAGCGAGACGTCCATCGCCTGCACCGACTATAGGCGCTCTCGGCCAGACGTGTTGCTTGCAAACTGCACCTGGACAGCTGCTACCGTCACGTCGTGCCCCTCACCGAGCAAGCGGGACCCTTCATTCAGACCCCGTCGATTCCAGGAGTGATCAACTTGGGACTCGGTCAACCCTCGCCGCGCTTGCTGCCGATCGCCGCGTTTGCGAGTGCCGCAAACGCGCAGCTGACCGTTGGTACCGACCCGCTGCTCTTGCAGTACGGCGCGCAGCTTGGCCATTTGGGCGTTCGCACGTCGCTCGCGCGCTTGCTCGCGCAGGAATACGGCCAATCGGTCACTGCCGAAGAGCTGATGATCACGGGTGGCAATTCGATCGCGCTCACGCTCGTGAGCGAGGTGCTGGCCGATCGCGGCGCGCTCGTGCTCTGCGAAGATCCCACCTACTTCCTGGCCTGCGGAGTGTTTTCGAGCGCGGGCTTGCAGGTGCGCGGGGTGCCCGTGGACGCCGACGGGCTCGACGTCGACGCGCTCGCGCGCTTGCTCGACAGCGGCGTGCGACCGGCCTTCGTGTACTGCATCCCCGCCTTTCAAAATCCGAGCGGAGTCTGCCTCGCGCCCGAGCGCGCGCGCAGGTTGGTCGAGCTGGCCGAGCGACACGACTTCTTCGTCGTCGCCGACGAGCCCTACGTGCTGCTGCACTACGGCGAGCAGCGACCCGGAAGCTTGACGCGCCATGACCTCGGTCGCGGTCGCGTGATCTCGCTCGGCTCGTTCTCGAAGCTGCTCGGCCCCGGCTTGCGCCTCGGCTGGGCGCACGCGGCCCCGTCGGTGATCGAGCGGCTCGCCCAGCACGGGGCCGTGCGCAGCGGCGGGTGCCTCAACCCGATCGCCGCGCACCTCGTCCACCCAATGCTCGACGACGGCTCGCTGATCGAGCACGTCGCCACGCTGCGCGAGGTCTACGGCGAGCGCAGCCGGGCGCTGTCGCAGGCGCTGCGCGAGCGCATGCCCAACGCGCGCTTCGTCGAGCCGCAGGGCGGATACTTCTGTTGGGTCGAGCTCGGCGGCGACACCGAGGCGCTGCTCGAGCGCGCGGGCACTGTCCGCTTCATGCCAGGCAAGCGCTGCGCGGTCGAGCGCGACCTGAGTGGGTTCGCGCGGCTGAGCTTCTCGTTCTACGAGTCGGACGAATTGCTGGAGGCCGTCGAGCGACTCGCGACCATTCGCTCGTAGGCGTCGGGCTCGAGCGCCTCGCCCGTGGTCAGGAAGTGGATCATGTCGCGGGCCTCCTCGCGGTTCTCCCAGCCCAGCGGGCCGACGACGTCGTCGGTCTCCTCGAGCCAGCGCAGCTCGGGCACCAGCTGCTTGGCTCGCACCTGTCCGACCGCGAAGATCGCCCAGAAGCGAACCTCGCCGCTGGGATCCTGCAGACAGGCGAACAACAGATCGATGATGCGGCGCCAGAGCGCGGCATCGACCTCCTCCAAGGCCACTTGCGATTGGATGGCCTCGAGCGCTTGGCCGCGCAAGACCGGCTCTTCCTGCTTCGACGCTGCCACGCGCAGCAACGTGTCGAGCAACGTTGGATCCGGTTGATCGAAGAAGGACATCAACGCATGGCACGCCGCGCAGCGGAGCTCGGTCGGATGCTTGGCATCCGCGACCCAGCGTGCGAGCGCCTTGCATGCTCGCTTGCCGCCGATCTGCCCGAGCGCCACGACAATCGCCTGCCGCACCGCGGCCGAGCGCTCCGCGTCGAACTGTTTGATGAGCACGCCGGCGTCGCGCTTGCGGCCGAGGCGGCCGAGCAAATACACGGCATCACCTCGCGCCGCTGCAGGCAACGAGGGCAGCGCGAGCAACAGCTCGCCGATCGTCGTCACCTCGTGCTTCGCCAGCCGCCGAATGGCTTTTTTCGTGCCGCGGGCCCATGACGGATGCCAGCCCTCGTCGCGGCCCGCCAGCGCTTTCGCAAGCTCGGGATCATCACTCATGCCGCAGTGGCTTTACCACAGCCACACGCGAGCTCGTCACGAGACCACGAACGTGGCGTGGCCCCCCACTTGCGTGACGCGCTCGAGCTCGAGCTCCTGTCCGGCAGGCGGACCCTCGACCAGCCCGCGCGTGACCGACTCGATGACCAGCGCCTCGACCAGCGACGACTCATAGCCCGACACCCAGGTCCGCGGCAGCACCACGGTCATTCGCCAGCGATCGCCGTTGGGCCGCTCCTCCAGGGTCACGGTCACGAGCTCGCCGATCGCCGTGTCCTGCAGCTCGATCTGCCGGCCATAAAAATAGCGCTGGTCGTAGGTCAGCAGCGGATCGCCGGCGATGTTGGCCTGCGTGAACGAGATGTCCTTGCCGCGGTAGCGAAGATCGAACTGATTGGCGTGGTGCAGATAGACCAGCGCCGTGGTGGTCGGAGCCGCCGGCTCGGCGGTCCCCTCCACGCCGACATCGTGCACGCCGGCCGCGTCGCGCACCCGCACACGATCGGCGTCAGGCTCGGCGCGGAAGCTGATATTGACGCTGAACGGCGTGCTCAGCTCGAGCGAGGTGTCGGCCGGAGGCAGCCACCACAGCTCGTAGTCGGCCAGCTCCTTGTTGGGCGCGCGCCGCAGCCATGACTTGTAATTGGGCGTCGGCGTGTCGCCGCTCGCATGCAGGACGATTATGTCGCCGACTCGGCGGGCGCGATAATTGCCAATTCCGAGCGTCGCTTGTCGTTCATCTCGCGCGTCCATCACTCGAATTGGCGAAGCAACCAACATGCCACAATGAACCGGTTGCCGTCGGCGCCCGCGATCTCGGGCAGCTGTCACGTATCTTGCAAAGCTCGGGCAGAAGGAAATCTGCCCATGAAGCGCTCCTCGTTGATTCTCCTCGCAGTCGTGGTCGTCGTCGTGCTCGTGATCGGCGGGTCGATTGCATCGACCTACAATCGCCTGGTCTCGCTCGATCAGGAGGTCGAGGCCCAGTGGGCGCAGGTCGAGAATGCCTATCAGCGCCGCGCCGACTTGGTGCCCAACCTGGTCGAGACTGTGAAGGGCGCGGCCGCACACGAGCGCGAGACCCTGCAGGCGGTGACCGACGCGCGCGCGCAGGTCGGACGCATCGACGTCGGTGACGCCTTCGAGGATCCCGAGGCGCTGGCCCGCTACCAGGCCGCGCAGGAGCAGCTGTCCGGCGCGCTGACGCGGCTGCTGGCGGTCGCGGAGGCCTACCCGCAATTGCGCGCCAACGAGAATTTCCTGGCTCTGCAGTCGCAGCTCGAAGGCACCGAGAACCGCATCAGCGTCGAGCGCATGCGCTTCAACGAGTCCGCGCGGGCGTTCAACACCCGACGGCAGTCGTTCCCGACCAACATGTTCGCCGGCATGTTCGGCGAGCGCTTCGAGACCAAGGCATACTTCGAGGCCACCGCAGGCGCCGCCCAGGCGCCGGAAGTCGAGTTCTGAGATGGCCGCAGGGCCGTCGCACATTCGCTGGGTCGTGCTGCTGCTGAGCCTCTGGCTGGCGCGGCCGGCCTGGGCTGCGCCGCCGATTCCTCCGGCGCCCGACGATTGGGTGACCGATCGCGCCGGGGTCCTCTCGCCCGATGTGCAACAATCGCTCAATCGACGGCTGGCCGCCTACGAGCAGCAGCGCGGGCATCAGGTGATCGTGTGGATCGATCGCACGACCGGCGATATCCCGCTCGAGACCTTCACGGTCGAAGCCTTCGAGCAGTGGAAGATCGGCCGCGCGAAGCTCGACGATGGGCTCGGGATCTTCGTGATGGTCGACGACCGAGCCCTGCGCGTCGAGGTCGGCTACGGGCTCGAGCCGACCGTCACCGACTTGGCCGCGTCGCAGGTGATCCGCAATGTGATGATCCCGGCCATTCAACAGGGTCAGTGGGACGCGGCGATCGTCGGCGGGGCCGAGGCGCTGGTCGACAAGATCGAGGGCCAGCCCAATTCGCTGCCCGCCGATCCGGGCGGCGGCGGGGAACCGGCCGCACCCGAGGATCCGCGCGCGCGCATGGCCAAGATCATCATCTTCTCGATCTTGGGGATCGGGTTCGTGATCCTGCTGATCGTCAACCCGCGACTGGCCCTGCTGGTGCTGTTCTTCGGGCTCCGCGGTGGTGGTGGCGGAGGCGGTGGCGGTGGTGGGTTTGGTGGCGGTGGCGGTCGCTCGGGCGGCGGTGGTGCAGGCGGGCGCTGGTGATCGGCGCGTGAGGGCACTGTTCACTTGGCGAGCACGGCGAGGTCCCGGCAGATCCCGGGTTGGCGGAACGTGGCAAAGCGCGGCGCTGAGCGAGCAGAGCGGCGCTTCGGTTCAGCGGGGAGTCGCTCCGGTAGACTGGGGCGATGAAGCGCCTCAGTGCCGGATTGCTCAACCTGTCGGTCCTCGGCATGGCCGCGTGCGCGAGCGGCGATGTCTCGAGCGAAGAGACCTTCAACAACTTCGAGACCAACGGAGATGGCGACGGTGACGGCGACACGGGCGACGGCGATGGCGAAGCCGGTGACGGTGACGGCGAGCCCGGCGATGGCGACGGCGAGCCCGGCGACGGTGACGGTGATCCGAGCGCGTGTGGCAATGGCGTCATCGAGGGATCCGAGGAGTGCGACGGCGGTGAGCTGGGCGGGGCGACCTGCGCGAGCGAGGGCTTCGGCGGCGGTGGCATCCAGTGCACCGACAGCTGCACGCTCGACACCAGCAATTGCACGGCGTGCGGCAATGGGTCGGTCGACGACGGCGAGGAGTGTGATGGTGACGACCTCGGCCGCAATTCGACCTGCGCCGATCTAAGCCTCGGTGGCGTCGACGAGCCGCTCGGGTGCACCGACAGCTGCACTTACGACTTCGGCGGTTGCAGTGGTTGCGGCGACGGAGTCGTGACTGAGCCCGAGCTGTGCGAGCCCGCTGGCGAGCTGCTCGACAAGGCCGAGCTCAACGGCCAGACCTGCGCGGGCCTCGGGTTCGACGACGGCCTGCTCGATTGCACCGAAGGCTGCACATTCAACACCGCCAGCTGCTACTCGTGCGGCGACGCCATTCAGCAGGGTCAAGAGCAGTGCGACGGGGCCGACTTCAACGAGCAGACCTGCGCCGACCATGACGCGACCAACGGCCAGCCGTTCAATGCCGGCTCGCTGTCGTGCTCGGGCGAGTGCACGATCGGCACCGCCAATTGCTCGTTGTGCGGCGATGGGGTGATCAGCGGCGCCGAGGTCTGCGACGGCTCGGCGCTCGACGGCGAGACCTGCCAGACGCAAGGGCTCGACGGCGGCAGCCTCGGCTGCAAGGCCGACTGCAGCGGCTTCGAGCTGGCCAACTGCACCGACTGCGGCGACGGGGTGATCGAGGGCAACGAGCAGTGCGACTTCAACAACCTCGGCGGGCAGACCTGCTCCTCGCAGGGCTTCCCCGGCGGCGGCACGCTCGCCTGCACGCTCGCCTGTGTGCTCGACACCAGCGGCTGCAGCAACAACTTCTGCGGCGACGGCCTCGTCAACGGCATGGACGAGTGCGACTGCGGCAACCAGGGTCAGAACTGCACGGCCGGGCAGCTCGGCAACCAGACCTGCGCGAGCCTCGGTTACTCGGGCGGGACCCTGACCTGCAACAGCCCCAACAACTGCAACTTCAACGAGAACGCCTGCTACGAGTGCGGCGACGGCAACATCAATCCGGGCGAGCAGTGCGACGGCAACAACCTCGGCGGCCAGACCTGCGCCTCGCAGGGCTTCGGTGGCGGCGGCACGCTGTCGTGCACGGGCGGGTGCATGTTCAACACCAACGCCTGCATCGCGGTCCCGAACCCCTACACGATCTGCTCGACGCCCAACTTGGCGATCCCGGACAACGTCACCACGCAAGCCGTGATCAGCATCAACGCGCCCGGCACCATCACCGACGTCAACCTCTCGACCAACATCCTCCACACCTGGCCCGGCGACATCAGCTACACGCTCAGCCACGGCGTGACGCGGACCATCCTCGATCGCCCGGGTGTCCCGGCTTCGACCTTCGGCTGCAGCACCGACAACATCAACGCGACCTTCGACGATGAGGCCGCGGGAGTCGCCGAGAGCGTCTGCAACCTCAACCCGCCGGCGATCTCCAGCCCGCCGAACTACGATCCCGTGCAGTCGCTGTCGGCGTTCGACAACACCAGCATGAGCGGCGACTGGACCCTCAGCATCACCGACCACTTCTCGCCGGACCCGGGCACGCTCGTGCAGTGGTGCTTGGTCGTCAGCTGGCAGTGACCGATTGACGAGCGTGGCCGCGCGCGCGATGGTCGGGCCGTGGACGACAGCGTGCTCACCGGAACCGTCACCGATGCCCGCAGCAAGCAGGCGCTCGGGGATGTGGTCGTCACCGTGACCTCGCCCGCGCTGCAGGGTGAGCAAGTGGTCGTCACCGACGCCCAGGGCTTGTATCGAATCCCGAAGCTGCCGGCCGGCAGCTACACGATGCGGCTCGCGCTGCACGGCTACAAGCCCTACTCGCGCGGCGGCATCTTCCTGCGAAACAACGCGACCACGCGGATCAACGTCGAGCTGCTGCCCCAGTCGTAGAGGGAGCGCGGCTCAGGGCTCGAGCCCCGGCGGCAGCCCGGGCGTGTCGCCCTCGTTCCACGGCGAGGACTTCACCCGCGCGAAGGCCTTGGTCGTCTGCAGCCCGAACAGTCGTTCGTGCGTCGCGGCCTCGTGGCAGTCCATGCAGCGCTGCACTCGGCCTGCCGACGTGACCGTGCCACCGTCGCGCGTGAGCGTGCCGTAGATCCAACCTTCGTCGGTGCCGGGCAGATCGGCCGCGCCGACCTTGGCCATCACGAACAGCTCGGCCTGCTCACCCACGTCCAGCCGCTGACCCTCATGCGTGACCCAGGTGATCGGCGCGGGCGGATCCATCGACTGCGAGAGCTCGATGTCGGGCTCGGCCGGCAGCTCGGGGATCGGTGCCGAGCTCGGCACCGCCACCCACGATTGCTTGACGATCACGAACCCGACCGGGATCGGCTGCGCTGCGTCGGTGCCGAGCGTGGTGTAGTAGTGGCGGGCGTTGTGCTGGCCGTGGCCCGCATATAAATAGTAGAGCTTCTTGCCGTGCTGGGCCTCGTCGGCGCCGCTCAGTCGCGCGTGGCTGGGGAAGCCGAAGTCGAGGCCGATCGGCGCGCGGCAGAGCATCGGCGCGAGGTTGGGGTGCTCGTCGACGCGACCCCAGGCTTGATACTCGCGCGCGGCCGCCAGCAGCGTGTCGGTGAAGCGCTCGTCGATCGGCTCTTGCTCGCTCGCGGCCTGCTGTTCGACGTGGACCGGTGGTGAGGCCGTCGGCGAGTCGAGCGGCTGCGGATCGGGTGGGGTCGAGCTCGCCTGCGAGCACGCGAGCAGCATGAGCGAGAGTGCGAGTGCGATCGAGATCCGCATGACCACCACCAGCATGCCCGGCGTGATCGTCCGTGCTCGTAAACTTTCGGTATTCTCGACGTATGACCAGGCGAGCCCTCGCGGCTCGCAGGCCCGGCGACGCTTTCTCGATCTCGCCCGAACAGCCTCACGGCGCCAGCGCGGGCGCGTCGGCCTTCTCGGCCGCGGGCCCGCTCTGCTCGAGCAGCCGCGGCACCAGGCTCTCGACTGAAAACGACATCGCATGCGTCGGCGTGGCCGGCTGCGGTGACTCGACCGCGTCGACGTCGAGGTGCCACCAGTCGCAGTGCACTCGCTCGGACTTGATGTCGATCGTCATGTAGCCGCGGTGGTTGAGCTCGACCCACTTCACGTGCGGGTTGTTGGTCAGCAGCAAATTGATGGTCGCCTGATCGACCGGCAGCCCCGGCGAGGTGATGCCCGGCGTGACGAACTCCACCGCCACCGCGCCGTCGCTGGTCTCGGGATCGTAGCTGATCGGATCGGCGGGGTTGACCGCGAGCTCGTTGGCCCACGAGGTGTGAATGTCACCGGTCAGGACCACGACGTCGGTGATGCCGCTATCGGCGATGTGCTGATAGACGGTGCGCCGCGCGGCCTCGTAGCCGTCCCACGGATCCGAGATGAACGGCCGGTTGGGCTCGCCGTCTTGGCCGGGCGTCAAGATGATCTGCCCCATCAGGATCTGCTGGCAGAGCAGCTTCCACTGCGCAGTGCTGCTCGACAGCCGCTCGAGCAACCACGCCTCCTGCTCTGCGCCGAGCAGCTGCCGCTCGGGATCGTTGATCTGCGCGAGGCTGTCCATCGCCGACAGCGGGACCTGCTGCTCGCGACCCTCATAGCGGGTGTCGAGCACGATCAGATCGACGAGGTCGCCGTACGCCAGCTGCCGATAGACGCGGCCGGGCGTGCCCTCGCGGATCGGCATCCACTCGAAGTAGGCCTGGATCCCCGCAGCCCTGCGCGCAGCCCATTCGCCTTCTTCGATGTCGTGGTTCTCGGCCCCGCCAACCCAGCCGTCGTTGGCGATCTCGTGATCGTCCCACGTCGCGATGAACGGGTGCTGGCGATGCGCGACCTGCAGATCGGGATCGCGCTTGTACTGCGCGTGACGCATTCGGTAGTCGTCGAGCGTGACGATCTCGTGGCTGGGCTCGTACTCCCGCACGTCGCCGTAGTCGCCGCTCGCGTACTCGTAGATGTAGTCGCCGAGGTGGATGACCGCGTCGAGATCCGCGCGCGCTCCGATGTGGCGATAGCCGTGGAAGTAGCCGTGCGCGAGGCTCGAGCATGAGCAGACCGCGAAGCGCAGGTGCTCGCTCGCGCCGTCGGGAGCGGTGCGCGTGCGGCCAATCACCGACGAGACACCCTGAATCCAGAAGCGATAGTAGTAGGTGGTCGCCGGCGCGAGCCCGTCGAGATCGAGCTTGAAGGTGTTGTCGCGCGCAGCATCGGGCGCGCCCAGCCAGTCGGCGGCGACGCGCTGCGAGAACTCGGGATCGAGCGCGACCTCGAAGAACAGCTCGGCCGCGGGATCGTCGGGGCTCACGCGCGTCCAGAGGATCACCGAGTCCGCGAGCGGATCGCCGCTGGCGATGCCGTGCGAGAACACGCTCGCCGGTCCGGCCTCACCTTCCCATTCGTAGATGGGCAGATCGTCGCCCCCGGTCTCGCCGGTCTCGTCCGTGTCACCCGTCTCGCCCTCGCCCTCGCTGCCACCATCGTCGGTGCATGCGGTGAAGCTCGGGATCAGCGAGGCCACGCCGAGCAAGCCGGCGCGGCGCAGCAGTTCTCGTCGGGTGATGCTCATAAAAAGACTTTCGCCCCGAGCCGCGCGCCCTACAATCGCGCCGATGCGCTTGCCCATGCCTGCCCACGTTGCCCTGATTCGGCTCGGCGTTGCCGCACCCTTGGTGCTCGCCGGGTGCGGAGACGACACGACACAAGCCGGTGACGAGACCGACACCGACTCGACCTCGATCGGCGATGGTGATGGTGATGGTGATGGTGACGGTGATGGTGATGGTGACGGCGACGGTGATGGTGATGGTGATGGTGACGGTGATGGCGACGGCGATGGTGACGGCGATCAACCCGGCACGCCGCTGCAAGCCGGCGTGGCGATGCGCTACCTCGAGTATCCGGTCGGCATCTCGCTGGCCGGCTACGGCGGTCGCGTGGGCGGTGTCCAGACGCCGTGGAACGGGCTGTTCTGGGGCACGCGTGGCTTCTACGGCTACCCGACGATCAAGGCGATGGTGCTCGACTCGGCCGACGGCGAGCGCGTGGTCCTGATGAAGACGCCGATGATGAGCGCCGAGTCGGGGGTCACCGACGCGGTCGCGGCCAAGTACCAGGAGCTCTACGGCGAGGATCTACGCGGCCGCATCATCTGGGGAGCGACCCACTCGCACCACGCCCACGGCCGCTACTGGCGACTGCCCGACATCTTCGGCGCGGTCGGGGCCGACACCGCCGACGAAGAGGTCATCGATCTGCTCGCCACCGAGTTCGCGCAGACCATCCACGACGCGGTCGACAACCTCGGCGACGCCGAGTGGGGCTACACCGCGATCGAGAACTGGGATCCCGACGACAAGGTCTACGGCGATCGTCGCGGCGCCAACAACCCGATCTACGGCAAGGATCCCACGCTCACGGTCATCGGCCTGCGCCGTCCCGACGGCACGCCGATGGCCGCGTTGTTCAACTTCGGCATCCACGGCATCAGCGTCGCCTACGAGAACGAGCTGCTGACCGAGGACGCGCCCGGAGCCGTCGAGCTGGAGTTCGAGCAGTACTTCTACGAGCAGACCGGACAGCCCATCTTCGGCATGATCGCGCAGGCCGGCGGCGGCGATGCGTCACCGCGCGGCGGCTTCTTGGATCACGACGCCGACACGCAAAAGACCGAGCTGCTCGGCATGGTCGCTGCGCCGGTGATCTTCGACGCCTGGCAGAGCATCGAGTGGGACGACGACCCCGACATCTTCGTGCAGTCGCGGCGCATCGATCTGACCTACGAGAAGTTCGGCTACGATCAGAACGGCGAGTTCTCGGGCACGCTGCTCGATGTCATCCCGATCGACTACACCTGGGGCGGCTGGCAGTGCACGGGCGTCTCGGAGGACAACGATCTCGGCACGTCGATGGAGGGCAAGGACAAGCAGTGCATTCCGCTCGACACGCTGCTGTTCGGCGACGTGCCCCACGCCGAGGTCCACCAGACCTACCTGAGCGTGGCCAAGATCGGCCCGCTGTTCATCATCACCATGCCCGGCGAGCCGGCGTACTCGATCATCAAGTACGCCCGCGATCAATTCGCCGCGATCAAAGAGCAGCATGGCGTCGACCTGATGGTCTGGGGCTACTCGCAGGATCACCTGCTCTACTTCACCGCGCCCGACGACTGGTTCCAGGGCGGCTACGAGTCGGAGATGAGCCTGTGGGGTCCGTACGCGGGCACCTTCATGGTCAACACCAACCTGACGATCGTGCAGCAGATCCTGGCCGGCAACGTCTCGACGCCGCTGATCGAGGAGAACCCGACGCTCGCCGAGCCCGGCGGCTTCTCGCCGCGCGGGTTCGAGGTCAGCCAGAATCCCGGCGCGCTGGTTCAGAACGTCGAGACCCAGCAGCAGCGGACCGAGACCATTCGCTTCGGCTTCGGCGGCGGCGATCCGAGCGTCGGAGCGCCGAACGTGCGCGTGCAGTGGAACGACGGCAACGCGTTCGTCGATGTGCCGCACCCGGCCGGCTGGGACGGACGCGCCTACGACAACAGCCGCAACGAGATGATCACCCATTACGAGCCCAACCCCGCGCCGAACGGCAACGTCGCGGCCTCGCGCTCGCACAATTGGTACGTGGACTGGGAGGTGCCTGCGGACTGGCCGGCCGGCGAATACCGGTTGGTTGCGAGCGGGCCCTACTGGAACGGGCAAGCGATCGAGCAATACCAGGCGATCAGCACCGCGTTCGCCGTCGAGCAGCACGAGGCCGCCGCGCTCGCGGCCAACCTCACCGATCCGAGCACGCT
This sequence comes from Enhygromyxa sp., assembly GCA_035538075.1. Taxonomy (GTDB): domain Bacteria; phylum Myxococcota_A; class Polyangia; order Nannocystales; family Nannocystaceae; genus Plesiocystis. The sequence continues at coordinate 4,802 of DATLLB010000329.1, read as the reverse complement.
CTGGCTCGAGCTGGTGTTGCCGTCTGTGGAGTTGGCGAAGGACGGGACCTGGCCGGTCTCGGGCTGGCGCCTGCACGACGCCTGGCACACGCCTGCCGACGGCATCCACGTCCGCGCGCCGCTGAGCCTGCAGTTCATCGTCGACGGGCAGCCGAGCGACGAGACCTGGGAGGCGCAGTACGACGCGATGGCCGACGCCTACGTGTTCGACTTTGCCCAGACGGGGATCGACGCCGGGGCGGAGCTCGAGGTCGATGCGTGGTTGAGCTCCGACCTCGAGCCGAGCCCGGTCACCGCGACGATCACCGGTCCGTAACAGCCAGTGCTGGTCTCACGGCAGGATCGAGTAGGCGATCCCGTAGACGCCAAGGCACATCTCGTCGAGCGTCTCCTCGCCGAGGAACACATCGACGGGCGCATCCAACCCCTGCTCGGCCAGCGCGGCGGCGACGTGCGGGTTGCCCATGCTGTTGTCGTAGGTGCACTTCAAGTACAGTGTGTCCCCAGCGCGCGCGGTCGGCAGATCCTCGAATTCGGCGTCGTAGCGATAGCCACGCTGCCACTCGAAGTTGTAGTTGGGCGTCTGGATCAGGCACTCCTCGTCGATCCCGGTCTCCGGCTCCGGCTCGGCGCGATCCAACCCGAGCAGCATGTCGACGCCGACGTAGTGCATGTGGGTGCCGGCCGACCAGAGCTTGAGCTCGGGGACGCCGGAGGGCAGCTTGAAGATGATCTCCTCGGTGTGGCCGACGCTTCCGGCGGGGATCTTGAATTCGGGGAAGTCGCTCGAGTCGTTCGGCCCGGGCAGCAGCTGCGCGAACTGGTTGCCCATCAGCAACAGCTCGCCCATGTAGAGCGGCGCACCCTTGGCGTAGCGAATGTCGATCGAGGTGCCCGGATCGACGGCGGCCTCGCCGGTCGGGTGGTAGTGGACGTTCATGATCAGCTTGGCGCCGGCCGGGATGTTCATCGCGATCTCGCTGGGCAAGATCGCCGGCGGGACGCCGGGCGCCCACGCGCTGATCAAGGTGGGCTGGCTGAGGCCGGGGCCGCCGAAGCACTCGTAGACGTCGCCCGCCTCTTTCTGGCCGGTCTCGTCGATGTAGAGGAGCACGTGGTGGACGATCTCGGGGTTGCCGGCGACGATCTGGGTGGCGTCGATGAACACGGACTGATCGAAGCCGGGGTCGAGCACGAAGCACCAGAACTGATCGGCGCCGGGCTCGATGCTGATCTCGGGCGTGGTGAGGCGCAGGTCGGCGTCGTCGAGCTCGAGCTCGGGCGGCTCGGGCAGCGGGGCAGCGCTGGCGGGATCGCCCTCGGGCAGGCCGTTGTCGATCCACGCGGCGAACAAGGCGAGCTCGTCCTCGCTCAGGCGCGGGTCGTCCATGAAGTCGTGACGGGTCTGGCACTCGTCGGTGTTGGCCTGGCCCCACGGCGGCATGTCGCCGCGCTCGACCGCAGCGAGGGCCAGCTCGGCCCAGGGTGCCGCCTGCTCGTAGGTCTCGAGCGCGAACGGAGCGATGCCGCCGTCGGTGTGACAGCCCGAGCACTTCTCGGCGATCATCGGCGCGATGTCTTGATGCCAGGTGGCCATCAGCGGCTCGCCATCGCCGTCGCCATCACCATCGCCATCGCCGTCTCCATCACCATCGCCATCGCCCGTGTCGGCGGTCGGATCGTCGTCCTCGGGCTCGGTGCACGCGAGCGGCGAGAGCATGAGCGGCAAGGACAGGAGCGTGGGGAGACGAAGCGTCGAGCGAGACATGCGAGACCTACGCGGGGCACGCTACCAGGACGTCGGTGTATGCTCCACCCCGGTGGCCGAGCGCGTACGAAGTCGCTGGATTCGCAAGGTGATCGTCGGGTGCTGGCTGCTGGGTGCGGCCTGCGTGCCCGCGGGGGCGGGAGACGACAGCGAGGAGACGTCCGAAGGCGAGACGGAGACCGGTGGAACCACCGGAGAATTCGCGGAGCTGATCGACCACGGGCATTGGGTGCAGATCGAGGCGAGCGAGGAGGATCCGCTCGCGGCTCATCGGCCGAGCACCATCACCTGCGGGGTCGCGGGCTGGTACGAGGAGAACGCGATCATCGAGATCGACACGAACTTCTGCAACTACTTGGCGCTGCGGCAGGACACGCTGGCGGCGATCACCGAAGGGGCGCAGGTTCGGCTCGGCTTCTATCACTTCGATCTGGTCGCACCCGAGCCGGCGCTGGCTCATGTCGCGGTGCTGGTCGACGGGCAGCTCCTGCACGAGCAGGAGATCGCGATCCCGGGCACGGCGATGGTCTACGCGCTCGAGCTCGAGGCGCCGTTCAGCGCTCCCATTGGATCGGAGCTGGTGTTCCACCTGCACAACCACGGGCAGAACACGTGGGCGCTGCAGAGCATCAGCGCCGAGCAGTGAGCCACGCGCGGGCGAGGCTGCAGACCTCTTCGGCGCAGCCCCACGAGAGCGTCACGCCAGCGCCGCCGTGGCCGTAATTGTGGATCACCAACTTGTCGTCGTGCGGCTCCGCTTCGAGGCGCACGGACTCGCGACACGGGCGCAGACCAACCGCGACGTCGAGCACCTTCGCACACGCGAGCGCAGGCTCGAGTCGAGCGCAGCGCTCGAGGATCGCTACGGTCTGCTCGGGCTTCTCGCGCAGGTCTTCGTCGTGCTCCTCGGCCACGCCACCGAGCACGACATCGTCACCGCGCGGGATGATGTAGCTGATGTCGCCGTCGCCGTGCTCGTCGAGCAGCACGCGCTCGAGGCCGTTGCGCTCGCATCGGACGATCTGCCCGCGCACCGGGTACACGCTCGGATCACCGACCAGCTCGCGCGCGCCGAGGCCCGTCGCGTTGACGACCACCTGCGCAGCCGCGAGCGCTGGCGCGAGCGAGTCGAGCCGACGAATCTCGAGCGTGACGCCGAGCTGCAGGCGCTCGGCGACCAGCCACGGCAGGTAACGAGACATCTCGATCACCGGGGCCTCGAACACCACGCCGTGGTTGAAGCCGGGCGGGAGCTCGTCGGGCAGCGCGTGCCGAAACATGTCGACGTGACGCGCCCACGGAGGATCGGGCTGCGGCTCGACGTAGCACTCGATCGCCTCGCGCATGCACACGCCCGCGCGCGGACCCAGGGAAGGATCGTTGGCGATGGTCGCAAAGCGCTCGTAGCCGACCGCCGACCACGGGCCCACGCGATCGATCGGGCCCGCGCGATACGGGTGCCAAAATGCAGCCGCGACCATCGAGGTGGTTTGCTCGGGCGGCGCTGCGGTCCATACCGCGACGCGGTGCCCAGCGCGGGCCAGCTCGCTCGCGCAGCTCAGACCCGCGACTCCTGCTCCGACGACGATGATCTCGGGCGCGCTCATTCGGGACGGGTTGGGAGCCTGACACCAAAAGCGACGCCTGTCCCCGCGTCGCTCGACCGTAGCGGAGCTTGCGCCAGACGTTTCGGGCGGGCTAGCGCAACGACCGCATTTGCTCGCGCCGCCGCTGCAGACTATGTCCGGCGCTGGTGGAGGAGTTCCTCCAGGCCGTCCGCGAAGGCGTCACGTCGGCGCAGTGGGGACGCGCGGTCAAGGCCGCACGCGAGGGCAAGGTCCATGTCCTGCGCGCGCGCGGGCACGAGATCGAGTTTCGCGTGGAGACGCTGCCGGGGCTCGCGGCGCACAGCGTGACGCTGGAGCCCGAGCACGAGAATTGGGACTGCGACTGCGAGGCCCGGACCGACGCGTGCGAGCACGTGGCGGCGGCCGCGATCACGCTCAACGAAGCTCGCAAGCGCGGCGACGTGCTGCCCAGCGAAGGACGCAAGCAGGTCGCCCACGTCGGCTATCGGCTGCTCAGCCGACGCGGGCCGATCAAGCTGCGGCGCGTGCTGGTCAGCGAGGCCGGCGAAGTGCTGATGCCGGGCTCGATCGCGGTGCTCGAGCGCAAGCTGCCGGCCGGCACTCCGCCGTTCACCGCCGACAAGATCGATCGCGCGTTCGAGCAGCGCTTCGGGCCGGCGGTCAAGGCCAAGATCCCGCCGAAGCTGATGGCCGACGTGCTCGAGTTTCTCGGCCAGGCTGCGGACGTGCAGCTCGACGGCCGCGCGATCGAGATCGGCAAGCCGTCGCCGGGCCTGCGGCTGCGCGTGAGCGAGACTCGCAACGGCGAGTTCGTGGCCCGCATCGAGCAGGATCCGGAGATCAGCGAGCTGTTCGAGAACGGGGCGTTTCGACGCGGACGCACGCTGCATGCGGTCGGCGATCACGGGCTCTCGCCCGAGCGCTTCGAGGCGCTGCGCAAGGGCGAGATTTTCGGCGAGCGCGACGTCGGCACGCTGGTCGGCCAGCTGCTGCCGGAGCTTCGCAAGCTGCTGCCGATCACGATCGAGACCCCGCGCCTGCCCGGCAGCGTCAAGCTGCGGCCGCGCATTCAGCTGACCACGCTGCGTGAAGGCGACGCGCTCGCGGTGCTGCCGACGATCGTCTACGGCGATCCGCCGATCGCTCGCGCGGACGGAGACCGACTCACGCTGCTCAACGACGGCAAGCGTGGCGCTCGCGAGCTGCCGGTTCGCGACCTGCGGATCGAGCAGACGCTGCGCAAGCGGCTGGCGGATCGCTTCGGGCTGGTCGCCGGGCAGCGCAAGATCCTCGGCGCGACCGAGGCGATCGAGCTCGGCCGCGCGCTCGATGAGGACCAGCGCGACTTCGAGCTGGCCGGCGACGCGCACCAGGACTTCTTCGAGGCCGCGCCGCTCGAGCCCAAGCTGATCATGGGTCAGGGCGGCGAGTTCGAGCTGTATTTC
>DATLLB010000328.1:0-2149 GCA_035538075.1 Enhygromyxa sp. | reverse complement strand
GCGAGCGTGGCGGTCGGGCGACGACGCTCGAGCACGATCGAGATCACGGCGAAGATCACGGAGGCGAGCACTCCGAGCTCGAGCGCGAGCACGGCTCCGTCGGACCAGTCGCTCATCGGAGCCTAGATAGCCCGAATCCACCCTGTGGTCAGCGGGCTAGCCATCTGGAAATACGGGAGCGGGAGACTACACTCCGCCCGCATGTCGGCGACCATCGAGACCCGCAATCCCGCCACAGGAGAAGCGCTCGAGAGCGTGGAGGCGACGAGCCCGGAGCAGCTGCGCGAAGTGGTCGCCCGGGCGGCTGCGGCACAGCCCGCTTGGTGGGCGCTCGGCTTCGAGGCGCGAGCCGAGGTGGCGCGACGCTTCGCGGCCCGGCTGCGCGACGACACGGCGGTGGCGGAGGAGCTGGCGCGGGCGATCGCGATCGAGATGGGCAAGCCGATCAAGCACGCGCGGGCGGAGATCGCCAACGTCCACAAGCGCACCGAGGCGTTCATCGTCGCGGCACGAGCTGCGTGCGAGGACGAGGTCGGGGTCGAGGGCACGATCGAGGTCACGACGCAGTGGCGACCGCTCGGGGTCGTGGCCGTGATCGCGCCGTGGAATTTTCCGATCAGCACGCCCAACAACCTCGCGATGTCGGCGCTGCTGACCGGCAACGCGGTGGTGCTCAAGCCGTCCGAGTTCACGCCGCGGGCCGGGGCGCTCTACCATCGGCTGCTGGCCGAGGCGCTGCCGCCTGACGTGTTCGGGCTGGTGCAGGGTGGGGGCGAGATCGGCAAAGCGCTGGTCGAGAGCCCGGTCAACATGGTCGCGTTCACGGGCTCGATCCGCACGGGCCAAGCGATCATGCGCGAGGCTGCGAACGCGATGAAGCGGCTGGTGCTCGAGCTCGGCGGCAAGGATCCGATGATCGTGCTGCGTGGGGCCGACCTCGAGCAGGCGGCCGAGTTTGCGGTCCGCAACTCGCTGACCAACAGCGGACAGATCTGCGTGGCGACCGAGCGGGTGTTCGTGCCGCGCGAGCTGGAGGAGCGCTTCGTGGCCGCGGTGTGTCGGCGGGTCGAGAATTATCGCGTCGGCGATCCGCTCGCGGAGGAGACCGAGCTGGGGCCGATGGCGAGCGCGTCACAGCGTGACATCGTGCTGGCGCAGCTGGCTGATGCGCGGGCGCATGGGGCCGAGCTGGTAATCGAGGGGCAGGTGCGTGAGCCGGGCTTTTGGCTGGGGCCCACGGTGGCCCGAAATGTCCCGGACGAGTCCCGGCTGGCGCGCGAAGAGACGTTTGGGCCGGTGGTGTCGATCTCGGTTTACGACGACGTCGACGAGGCGGTGCGGCGGGCGAACGCCACCCATTACGGCCTGGGCGCGTCGGTGTGGGGTCCGCCGGGAGCGGCGACCAACGAGGTCGCGGATCGGCTCGAAGTGGGGATGATCGGCATCAATCGGGGGCTGAGCGCGGCGGCTGGGGCACCTTGGGTCGGCTGGAAACTGTCGGGGTTTGGCTACTCGCGCAGCACGGCGGGCATGCGCAACTTCATGCAGCCCCGCACCCACGCCCGGACGGTCGGATGAACTGATAAGGTTCGCGCGATGAGGTCTCTCGCGAACCTGCTCGAGGCGGCGGTCGGACGCGCGGCGACGGACGTGCTGCTCGAGTCAGGTCAGCCGGTGGTGTTCACGACCACCCGCGGACCGGAGGTCGAGCAGAGCATGCTGCCGCGCACCGACCTGTTCGACATGATCGTCGCGGCGGTCGATGACTCGCAGCAGATCGAGCTGGCGGTCGGCAACCCGGTGCGCTTCACGATCGAGGCGGGCGCGACCTGGACGGTGATCGCCGAGCCGGGCATCGACGGAATGATCGTCCGGGCGCACCGGCCCGATCCGGCGCCGTCGCTGGAGATCGAGCTGGAGGACGAGCCGAGCTTCGCGTTGGGCGACAGCAGCTTCTCGGTTCGCGACGAGTTCGGCGACGAGTTCGACGACGACTTTGGTGGCGAGTTTGCGGCGGCTCCGGTTCCGCGGGCCCACACGATCAGCAAGCCGCTGCCGCTGCCGTCGCTCGACGACGAGCCCTACGACGCGCCGACGCTGCAGACCCCGGCGTTCGAGGCCGAACAATCGCGCCCCAACGGACAGGCTC
>DATLLB010000327.1:0-4235 GCA_035538075.1 Enhygromyxa sp. | reverse complement strand
GTGCAAGGGCATCGAATGATCCACGCACGGCACATCGGCGGCGCCTTGCTGGCCGGCGTCGCGCTCGCGCTCGGCGGCTGCGGGCAGCTCTTCGACTGGCTCGGCGGCGACGAGGATGACGACGCCGTCTACGACGGCTCGCGCTGCAAGCTCGACGGCAAGCGCATCCACTGCTCGCATCACAGCGACACACTGTGGACCGGCACCACCGGAGTGACGCCTCGCGTCGTGCACTGGCAGGTCCCGGTCGGCGACTCGCCGCCCGAAGGCTGGCCGGTAGCGATCTTGTTTCAGGGCTCGCTGTTCTCGGCCGACACCTTCTGGGACGCCGATCAGAACGACGGCTTTGGTGGCTACAATCAGGTGCTCGTGACCCGGGCGCTGCTCGACGCGGGCTTCGCCGTGATCACGCCCGAGGCTCGCCTCGCCGGCTCCGGCGCGTGGGAGACCAACATCCCGCCGATGGCCAACAATTGGAGCAGCTCGGGCGATCACGCCTACATGCTCGACATCTTCGCGGCCATCGCCGACGGCGACTTTGGCCCGTGCGACGCTGCGCGCATGTTCGCAGCAGGAATCTCGAGCGGCGGCTACATGACCAGTCGCATGGATGTCGCCTATCGCTCCCGCTTCCGCGCGCTCGCCATTCAATCGGCTTCGTACGCGACCTGTGCGGGGCCAATCTGCGACGTGCCGACGCCGATTCACGCCCAGCACCTGCCGACGCTGTTTCTGCACGGCGGGCAGGACGGGGTCGTGCCGATCGAGACCATGCTCGATTATCACGAGGCGCTGCTCGACGCCGGGGTCGAGAGCGAGGCGATCATCGATGATGGCGCCGCGCATGAATGGCTCGACACCGCGCCGGAGCAGGTGCTCGCGTGGTTCGAGCGCCATTTGTAGCGATCGGAAGCCCGGCGGCACGGCCGAGCTTCCGATCCGCGGGACCGCTAGCTAGCCCTTGTCCGCCCGCATGAGGATCTCGGACATCGCCTCTTTCAGCCCGCTGTGCAGAACTTCGTCGCCTTCGAGCTCCGCCGCGGCCATGGCCAGCTGGCCGGCAATCTCGCGCAAGAAGATGGCCTTGGGCGGAATCGGCCACGGCTTCTGGCCCGTGCTGCCGCAATCGTCGATGGCGACCGAGAGTGCCCGGCTCGCAGCGACACTGAATTGTTTGCCCAGCTCACCATCCATGCTCGCCGCGGCCTTGCGGAGGGTCAGCGCCGAGATGATCGCCATCATGTGGGCATTGATCGCCACCGCAGGCACTCGAGCGTTCATGTCCTCGATCTGCCTCACATTCTTCAGCCTCGCGATTTCGGCGATCCTGGCGATATTGATGTACGGCCAGATCCATCGCGGGAAATCATTCAGATCCTGATCGGGTCCAATCATGACTCTCTCCATTTCTCTACGCGCCAATGCTCGAGCGCACGGCGACTTTGCTTGGTTGACTAGCAGCGCGCATTTGACCACTCATTGAGTTCCATGTCAACGGCTCGCTTCGCGACGCCACATTACATTGAACAAGGCGCAATCATCGTTCCGAACGCGAAACGCTCGACCTGTGCCGGTTTGGCACAGGAAAATATCTGGTTTCCCACCACTGATCGATCGATCAATCGAATCCCAGCTGCCGGGCGAGGTTGGGGTTCTTTGGCCCGACCCGCCAGATCCAACGATCAATCAAATAGTGAGTCGCCTGCGGGACCGTCAGCGCCGCCACGCACAGCGCCAGCCCGAGCTCACCGAGCTCGAGCACGCCGTCACCAAACAGCTCCGGGTGCTCGCCCCAGACCAGCCGATCCCACAGCGCCTCTTCGCCAAACGCGAGCGCGGCGAGCAGCAGATAAAACCCGATCACCAGACCCACGAGCGGCACCGGTCGCGCGCGCCCGACCCCTCGCTCGACCGCCTCGCGCCCGCCGGCGATCCACACCAACGCCATGTACGGCACCCCGTGGATGAACACGTTGCTGAGCGTGAACACGCGATCGTCGTCGAACCACACGATCCCGAGGTTCCAGCTGACCGCCGTCAACGCGACCAGGATCGCCACCATCGGGTGCCCGCGACGACCGAGCGCCACACGGCGCAGCGCAAACGCGAGCAACACGGATAGCTGAGCCCAGACCGCGATCGTACCGATCAGCTCGGGCAGCCCGGCCACGAAGTCGCCGTGCATGAACCACGCAAAGCGCCGAGGCAGCTGCGCGTGCCAGTACACAACCGGCCCCGCCGTGCTCGCCCACACGGCCAGCTTGGCCAGCAGCCGATCGTGGGCCGAGCCGCCCTCGATCCGCAGGTACAGCGCGACGAAGCCCTCTTGCTGCTTGATGAAGTGAAACACCGCGACGTAGGCGAGCGCGGTCCAAAACAGCGGTGGCGCGACCGCGTGGATCATGAACCCGATCAGGAACACCAACAGCGGCGCAGAGCGGAGCAGCTGCGCGTGATGGCGACGCGCCTCGGGATCGAGATAGGTGCGGTACAGCGACGCCCACACGTGCGCGACGTCGACCAGCAGCACGCCGGCGATCCACAGCGCGAGCGAGTCGTCGTCGCTCGGCTCCAGCCGCAGCCCGACCCCGAGCGCGACCAACAGCGCGAGCAGTCCGGGCGCGACGAACCACCCGAGATCGAAGCTCGGCGAGACCAGCCAGCGGCGTGCGGTGCTGTGTGCTTCGGTCATGCGCGACAGCGGCAGCACGAGTTGTACCAATCCGACCGACCGCGCGAAGACCACCGTTGTTCTCGCCAGCGCAGCACTCTATCGTCACGCCCATGAAGCGCGTCGTTTGCCTTACCGCAATGCTCTGCTGGCTGCCTGCATGCACCTCCGATGATTCGCAGGCCGACACCGCCCTCTCGGGAGATGGCGACACGTCGGACAGCGGTGACGGCGACGGCGACAGCAACTTCGAGCCGGTGCCCGCGCGAGGCATCACGATCACCAAGGTCACCGCCAACCACGGCGTCAACGTGTCGCTCGCCAACGGTGCCGAGTGGGTCGACGGAACCGGTCGTGAGGCGCGGTTGGTCTCCGGCCGCGACACCATCATCCGCGTCTACCATCAGCTCGATCCCAACTGGGTCGAGCGCGAGATCGAGGCCCGGCTCGAGCTCACGGTCGGCGGCGAGACCCACGAGTTCACCGCGCGCAAGGAGATCGTGACCGACACGATCGACACCTACCTCGACGGCGCGCTGTACTTCGCGCTGCCGGCCGAGAACGGCTTCACCGCGACCGACGCGAAATTTCAGGTCTCGCTGTGGGAGGTCGAGCCCGGCGGCGAGGACTTGCCCGAGCAGGTCAACGTCGCGCCCGCCAGCGGCCTCGAGCTGATCGGCTTCGAGAGCATCCCGATGGAGATGAACGTGTTCTTCGTCCCGTTCAACTGGAACGGCCGCGTGCCGTCCGTCGACGACGCGATGAAGATGGAGAAGATCACCAACGAGATCTATCAGACCGAGCCGATCCAGACGCTCAACTCGGCGGTCGACGAGATTCGCACGGGCGGCAGCTCCAACGTCTGCGGCATGCTGCAGACCATGCAGCAGATCTGGAGCATCGATGGCGCGCCCGCCAACATCTATTACGTGGGCCTGGTCGACACCGGCGCGTCGTCGGGCGTGATGGGCTGCGCGTGGCTGAACTCCAACGTCAACGCCGACGTGTGGGTCGACAGCAGCATCGGCATCACCGCGACCAGCATCGTGCACGAGATTGGCCACAACATGGGCCTCGCCCACGTCGCCTGCAACGCTGGCAACAACCCGGCCGCCGATCCCGATCCCAGCTACCCCGATCACCCCGACGGCCGCACGCTCAACACCGGCTTCGGCATCCGCGACTACTCGATGTACCCGGGCGAGACGACCACCGATTACATGAGCTATTGCATCGATCGCTGGGTCTCGCCGTGGACTTGGAACAAGGTGTGGCCGCGCATTCAGAGCTTCACCGAGATGGGCAGCCCGCTGATCGTCGATCCCGAGCCGGTGCTGCAATTCGGCATGTACCCCGACGGCACCGAGTCGTGGTGGACCGCCCTCGCGCGGCTCGATCCGACGCGCACGCCTGACGACGCGCGGATCGAGTTCGTGCTCGACGGCGAGGTGATCGCCCGCGAGCGCGCGCAGGTCGACACGCTCAGCGACGACGCCAGCATCTGGGTGACCGTCCGGATGCCCAACGGCGATCCCGAGGCCGAGTTCGACTCGGTCCGCTACGT
>DATLLB010000326.1:0-8101 GCA_035538075.1 Enhygromyxa sp. | reverse complement strand
ACCTCGCAGTGCGAGGGGGCGATCAGTCGCGAGGACGAGACCTTCCGGATCGAGTTTCGCCCGATCGAAGGCGGGACCGCGGAGGTGTGCGCCGGCTACTCCGGCACCTTCGTGCTCCCCTGACGAAAACGCGTCGATCGTTGTTGACGCCGGCTCGCCGTCTTTGTAATGAAGTGGCGGCTCCGGTTCGCTCGCATGGCGAGCGTCGCAAGAGGGAACCCGGTGAGAGTCCGGGACTGCCCCCGCAGCGGTGAGTGGCGACAAACGCCGTCAGATGCACTGGCTTCGTAGCTGGGAAGCGACGGCGCGAGGAAGACCCACGAGTCCGAAGACCTGCCGGATGCTGCAAACGTCCTCGAGGGGAGGAGAATCACATGAAAAGTGCATCCTGGCGGTCGCAGACTGCGACCTTGATTTCAGTCTTGGTTCTGGCTCTGGTTGCGTGCACCGACGACGGCGGTAGCAGCGAAGCCAGCGAGGAGACCGGCGACGATCTCGAGACTCTGGAGATCGTCGGCGATTACGTCGACGATTTCATGACCGAGCACTCGATCACCGAATCGAATTGGGCCTTTTCCGGGTCGATCTTCGCAATCGCCGAGTTCGACAACGACGCGATGTACGTGATCGCCCAAAACGGTCCAGACAACATGTACAATCCCGACTTGTGGAGTCGCTTCGATTGGGCGTGGGACGGCGAGCAGCTCTACTACTGCCAGAGCGTCTACGACGGCCCGACCAGTGACGACGCGCGAGCCGGTGGCGCCGACGCCAGCGACCTGGCAATGGGCTGCGGCGGCTTCGCGTGGTCGATGCTCACCCCGCAGTAAATAGCCCCCCGACGGGGGGCACCACGTGCGGCCAAAAACTACGAACCGATCCGCTTCGCTCGCAAAGCGAGCGAAGCGCTGCGAAGCGGCCGCCCGCGGCTCCCACTAAGCCAGCCGCGGGGGGGCCAAATCAGTACCCCGCGGGGATCCTGCCTTGCAGGCAGGTGATCGTGTTCGGCTCGCCGCGCGTCGACCAGCGAGCGCGCCGGGGCGCGTCGGCGGTGCCTTCGATCAATCCCTCTTCGATGGGCCACCTCGGCGTCTCGCCGGGCTCGATCGTGTGCAGGCCGCTCTGGTAGGGGCCGATCACGTAGGTGTGCCCGGCCGCGCGGCAGTCGAAGAACTCCGACCATGCCCGGGCGAACTCGTGCCCGCGCTGGGCTCCAAAGGTCTCGCACGTGCGAAACCACCAGAGCGGCCGCTGGCCGTCGTGCGCACGCAGGCGCTCGCGGATCGCGAGCAGCTTGTCGTGATGCTCATGCCGCGGATCGAGCAGCGAGAGATCGAGATCCTCGCGATCGATCTTGGCGCAGCCCCACTTGCCGTGACCCCAAAACTGGATCTCGGCGATCGGCTGGTCGCCGCGGTGCTCGGCCAGCCAGCCGAGCGCCGCGCCCCAGCTATCGAACCCCTGCCACGCGTCGAGGCGTCCGAGCGTCGAGTAGAGCACGCCGCCGGCCCACCACGAGTGGCTCAGGCCCGGCCACGGCGCGCCCTCGAGCAGCTGCCCGGCGCGCCGCAGCAGACGAGCACCGAGCCCGCGCGCGCGGCCGCTGGCGCCGGGCTTGGGGAAGTCGGCCGTGCAGGTCCGGTCGTAGACCATGAGGCGGAGCGGCCGTCCCATGCGAGCAGGATAGCCCGATCGCGCGACTTGGATAGGATTGCCTGCGTGCGAGCGATCGAGCAGTGGGTCGCGCAGCAGCTCGGTCCGAGCGGCCCGTGGGTTCGGCTCGATGCCATGCGCGGCAGCACGGCGGTGTTCGGGCTGACGACCAGCGACGGACAGGAGCGCGTGGTCAAGCAGTTCCGCTCGGCGCGAGCCTACGAGCAGGAGCACCGGGCGCTGTCGCGGTGGTTCGGCGCGCAGGAGCGACTCGGAGGCGCTCGCGTCCCCAAGCTGATCGCCGCCGCGCCCGAGCTCGCCGCGCTGATCCTCGAGCGTCTGCCGGGTACGGCACTCGACAACGACGCAGAAGCGGCTCCGGACGTGCACCGCGCTGCCGGCCGCTTCCTGGCCGCGCTTCACCAGCTCCCGTGGGTCGACGACGATCCGCTGCCGCTGGCCGACGCGCTCGTGCGTCGCACCGGAGCGTGGCTGCGCCAGGCTCCGCTCGAACCCGAGCAGGCGCGGGTCGTCGAGCGGCACGGCCCGCGCCCGGAGCTGTTCAGCGGCGCTCGCCGGGTCCCCTGTCACCGCGACTTCGCCCCGCGCAACTGGCTGTGGGATGGCGGGCGCCTGTCGGTCCTCGACTTCGAGCACGCCCGCTCGGATCTCGCGCTCGTCGACATGACCAAGCTCTGCGTCGGCGCGTGGTCGCAGCGGCCGGCCCTCGCCGCAGCGTTCTTCGCCGGCTATGGCCGCTCGCCGAGCGACCTGGAGCGCGAGCAACTACGCGCGCTGGTGGTCCTGCACGGCGTGGCGAGCCTCGCATGGGGCCACGCGCGCGACGATGTGGAGCTGATCACGGAAGGACGCCGTGCTCTGGTGTCGGCGGCCGCTTGGTCGCCCGAATTCTAACGGCGTTGCAGCTCGCAGTTTGGGCTACTCCTGGACGGCGCGAGTCCTCTATCATGGTCGGGCCGTGGCATCGCGCGTCGCGTGCCGGCCCTGGGAGCTTCACATGATCCGTCTCGAGCGCTTGTCCGTGGTCTTGGCCCTCCTTTCCATCGCGTGTGGTGACAGCTCCGGCAGCGAGGCTGCCAGCGAGTTCGGCACCGGCAGTGGCGATGGCGACGGTGACACCGAGACGGCCGGCGAGGGCATGGAAGCCGAGGCCGAGGGTGACGGCGATGGCGATCCGAGCGGAGATGGGGACGGCGATGGCGATCCGAGCGGCGATGGGGACGGCGATCCCACGGGCGATGGCGATGGCGACCCGACCGGCGATGGCGATCCCACGGGCGACGGCGACGGTGATCCGGACACCGGCAACGACACCAACATGGCCTGCGACGAGTTCGCGGTCGTGCTCGAGCCGATCGAGCCCAACGTGATGATCGTGCTCGACAAGTCGCGCAGCATGTTCGTCAACTACTGGAACCACGACAACAACGCGAACACGCCGACCATCACCCGCTGGAACAGCCTCTACCAGGTGGTGGACAACATCGTCACCACCTTCGACGGCAACATCAACTTCGGCGTCAACCTGTTCCCGTCCGTGCAGGCGCAGAATGTCTACGGGCCGGCCGCCTGCATCACCTCGGACTTCCCCGAGGTCACGGTCGGACCCGGCAACGGTCCGGCGATCCTCGCCACGATCCCGGCCGCCAACGTGACCAACTCCTACGGCGGAACCCCGGCCACGCTCGGGATCCAGACCGCCTACGATCACCTGCTGACGCTCAACCCTGCGATCCCGCGCGCGATGATCCTCGTCACCGACGGCGCGGCCAACTGCAACCAGGACGCGGACACCAACTTCGAGCTGTTCGAGGTCTACGACACCGAGCTGCCGTCGCTGGTCGGCAACGCGTGGGTGGGCAGCAACATCCCCACCTACGTGGTCGGCATCGACATCGCCAACCAGGTGCTCGACGACGGCGTCGGCGGTGACCCGAACAACATCAACCCCACGCAGAAGCTCAACGAGGTCGCGCAGTTCGGCGGGACCGGGAGCTTCTTCAACTCGCAGAACCAGGGTCAGCTCGAGGCCGCGCTCCAGAACGTGATCAGCAGCGTGCAGTCGTGCACGATCCCGCTCGAGGTCGAGCCGTTCTTCGAGGAGTACACCAAGGTCATCATCGACGGGATGGAGTGGGAGTTGGTCGACAACTGCGCGAACCAGGACGGCTGGGTCTACACCAACCCGAACGGGCCCTACGATGAGATCGAGCTGTGCGGAGCCGCTTGCGACGCGGTGAAACAGACCGGCGAAGCGCAGGTGGAGTACTACTGCAACCCTGGCTGACGGTTCGCGAGGGGTGGCTCGTGGATCACGCGCGGCATGCTCGAGTGGCCGCGCGTGATTCATACGTGCGAACTCATTTTCGTACGTCTACATGGCCTACATTGTAGGCCCGCTAAACGTTCAATCAATTCGCCAGTCTTCCCGACATGGGCTTGGCATGGTTGGTGAGTTGCGCCGGGTGTCACGACGGGGCCAAACACCCCCAATACCTTACTTTCCTGTTGCATACCGAGGGCCCAACCTGCATAAAGGCTCAGCCTTGGCCGTATCGGCCGGCTTTAGCAGGACAGCAGGGGGTTACTCGTGAACTTCGAAAAGAGCTATGGCTCGAAAGCGCTCAGCTTCCTGAGCCTCGTCTTGGTTCTCTCCGGTGGTTGCAAGGGCGATGACGTGACCGCGGATGATGGTGCTGATGACGAGACCGCGGAGGGTGGTGATGGCGATGGCGATGAAACTGGCGATGGCGATGGCGATGGGGAGGATGACGGCTTCACGCCACCGCCGGGCGGCATGCGTCGGATGCTGGACTATCAGTACGTGAACAGCATCGAGTACATGTTCGGGCCCGACGCGGCGGCGGTCGCCAACCCGCCCAACGATCAAGCGCTGCACGGCTACACCCCGATCGGCGCGACCGAGCTGTCGCCGGGCCTCGATCTGGTCGAGCTCTACGAAGCGTCGGCGTTGGCGGTCGCGGACGCGGCCATCGCCAACCCCTCGACGCTGGCCGCCCTGGTCCCCTGCATTCAAGACTCGCCCAATCAGGACTGCTACACCGAGGTCGCCGAGACGCTCGGGCACATCGCGTGGCGACGCCCGCTGACGGCCGACGAAGTGTCGGCCGTCGTCGCGATCGCCAACGAAGCGCAGAGCTGGGGCGAGGGTGACTTCAACGCGGGCCTCAAGTACGAGATCGTCCGCCTCCTGCTCTCGCCCGACTTCATCTACGTGGTCGAGACCGGCGTGCAGGATGCGAGCGAGCCAGAGGAGTACTGGCTGACCGGGCCCGAGGTGGTGACCCGGATGTCGCTGTTGTTCGTCGGCCGCATCCCTTCGCTGACGCTGCTCGAGGCGGCCGAGGCCGGCAACTACGACGATCTCTCCTCGCTCGAGTCGCTGGCCACCGCGATGCTGGCCGACGTGCGGGCGCCCGACGCCGTGTCCGAGTTCTTCGCCGAGTACCTCGCGCTCTCGGACATCTCGGCCAAGGACCCGGTCCAGTTCCCGCTCTACAGCGAGACGCTGGTCGAGTCGATGGTCCAGGAGACCGAGCTGTTGCTGCGCGACATCATCTGGACGCAGGACACCGACTTCCGCACCTTCATCGACGCCGACTTCACCTTCGTCGACGCCCACCTGGCCGAGCTCTACGGCATCGCAGCGCCGACCGAGCCGTGGGCCAAGGTCACGCTGCCGGCCGAGCAGAACCGCGCCGGCTTCATCAGCCACGCGAGCGTGCTGTCTCGCAACTCGCACGGCGACGGCAACTCGACCACGCGCCGCGGCCAGTACATCCAGCAGCGGCTGCTCTGCTACTCGGTCCCGCCGCCGCCGCCCGAGGTCATCCCCGAGCTGCCCGAGATCCCCGAGGGCGTCGACATGACCCTGCGCGAGCTGATGGAGACCATCCACCTCGAGCCCGAGTCGTGCGCCGACTGCCACGTGCACATGGACACGCTCGGCTTCACGCTCGAGAACTACGACGCGCTCGGAGCCTGGCGCACCGAAGAGCCCAACGGGTTGCCGATCGATTCGGCCGCCGAGTACGCCAACTTCGGGATGATGGAGAACGCGGCCGACCTCGCGGCCAACGTCGCCATGGATGCGCGGACTGGCCGCTGCATCGTCAACAACATCATCCGCTTCGGCCGCGGCAGCCTCGAGAGCCCGAGCAACGACGGCGACAACCTCGACGCGCTGTACGGATCGTTCGAGGCCTCGAACTACCGCTTCAAGCAGCTGCTCGTCGATTTCGTGACGAGCGACATGTTCCGCCAGGTCGGGGCGCCCAAGTAACCCGGAAGGAAAGGACTACTACCATGCGCAAGTATCTGAAACGACGCACTTTCCTTCGTGGGGCTCTCGGCGGCGGGGTGGCGACCATCGCTCTGCCACCGCTCGACGCGATGTTCAACCTCGAGCAGACCGCGTTCGCTGACGGCAGCTCGAAGCCGCGCCGCTACATCTCGTGGTTCCAGGGCAACGGCTTCATCCTCGATCGTTTCGAGCCGATCGGCACCGGGGCCAACTGGCAGCTCAACAGCCACATGCAGGCGCTGTCGGGGGTCAAGGAGTACCTCAACGTCGTCACCGGCCTGACCAACCGCTGCACCGAGCAGATCACCCACCACGAGGGCATGACGGTCTTCAACGGCTACACGATGGTCGACATCGGTCAGGGCCAGGGCTTCTACTCGAACCCTGGCGGGCCCACCATCGACGCGTTGATCTCCGAGGCGCTCGCCGGGCAGACGCCGATCAGCGGCATCCACCTCGGCGTGTCCAAGGCCCAGAGCCCGGCCGACTACGGCTGGACCATGCACGCGCTCTCGCATCGCGGCTATCTGCAGCCCAACGAGGCGATCACCAGCCCGACCGCGGCCTGGCAGGCGCTGTTCGGCACCTTCGTGCAGCCCAAGGACGATCGCGAGCTGCGGCAGAGCATCCTCGACTCGGTCAAGGAGGACGTGGCGACGCTCAAGTCGAGGCTCGGCACCGCCGACAACGTCCGGCTCGACGCTCACCTCGACAGCATCGCCGAGCTGCAGGCCAAGCTCTCGACCGCGGTGCCGGTCTGCGAGATCCCGGCCGACCCGATGTTCGAGAACAACGAGCCGCTCAACGCCGAGATGCTCACCTACACCAGTGAGCTGATGAGCGACCTGATCTCGTACGCGTTCGCGTGCGACCTGACCCGCGTGGCCTCGCTGCTGTTCATCGAGGGCGCCGCCGAGCCGGCGCTCACCGAGATCCCCGGCAACAACAGCTCGTGGCACCAATACAGCCACAACACCGGCAGCTGGTATGTCGGCGGTCCGTTCGACAACGGCCAGCTGTTCATGATGGATCGCTTCGCGTACCTGCTGAACAAGCTCAAGAACACCATGGAGTTCGACGGCAGCAACCAGCTCGACAACAGCATCGTGATGCTGTCGAGCGACGCCTCGGACGGCTCGGTCCACGCGATCACCCGCCACCCGATGCTGATCGCCGGTCACGGCGGCGGCTACCTCAAGTATCCGGGCATCCACTACCAGCCGGCCCCGCTGGCTGCGAACTACAGCTACGGCAGCTGGCCCACGCCTTCGTCGGGCAACACCTCCGACGTGCTGCTGTCGATCCTGCGCGGCTTCAACCCGCGCGCCACGTGGGTCGGCGAAGAGCCCGATCAGTTCGGCAGCGGTGCCGGCTCCGGCACGCCGCTCATGGACATTCTGGCGTAGTCATCGTCAGCTTGGGGATCGCTCGCTTGGCCTGATCGCGCGCGGCATACAAGCCCGCCGCGATCCGGCTGCGTCGCAGCTGCGCCAGATCGAGCTTCGCGTGCACGATGGCCTCGCGGTTGCGCGGGCCTTCGGCGAGCACGCCTGCGAAGCCCGAGTCTTGCGGCGTCAAGACGACGGCCTGGCCGTGGAAGCCGGCCGCGCTCGCGTGGGCGTCGACGGTCCCGACCACGACCACGTACGCGTGGTGCTCGATCGCGCGAGCTTGCGCCGACCAGCGCACACGAAACAGGCCCTTGTCGCAGGTCATCGAGGGGATCAGCAGCAGCTCCGGCGCCGCTTCGCCGAGCTGGTGCGAGAGGGAAGGGAACTGCGAGTCGTAGCAGATCAGCATCGTCGAGCGACCCCACGGCGTATCGAAGACCTGCAGCGAGTCCCCGGTCGTCCAGCCCCAAGCGGCTTCGTCGGGCGTCAGGAACAGCTTGTCCTGCAGCACGCGCTGGCCGTTCGGAAACGCCAGCATGGCCGTGTTGACGATCCCCGCGTCGGTCGAGCGCGGCGCGGTGCCGCCGAGGATCGCCACGCCGAGGCCGAGCAGCTGCGGCGCATCGCCGACGAGCTGACGCCGCTTTACTT
Organism: Enhygromyxa sp.; assembly: GCA_035538075.1. GTDB lineage: Bacteria > Myxococcota_A > Polyangia > Nannocystales > Nannocystaceae > Plesiocystis. Next base: position 61 of record DATLLB010000326.1, on the reverse strand, counting down.
TGACGGGATCCACTCGTTGAGTCGGCGCCTCGGCGTCCTCGATCTGCGCGTTGCCCTGGCC
>DATLLB010000325.1:0-5051 GCA_035538075.1 Enhygromyxa sp. | reverse complement strand
GCGGTCGCGGTCGGGCCCAACGCCCGCACATCATCGGTCACGAACCACCGCGTCCATGCGGTGGCACGCTCGCTGAACCGCGCGAAGCGGCTGCGCTGGGCGGACGCCCGACGCTCGCTCGCGGCGTCGCGGGTGCCTTGCTCTCGACCCGCGCGGAGCGGCCGTAGTCCCTGCACGCGTCACGTATGCGCACGGGTCGGTACGAAGCGCAAGCCCGGCGCCGCCCGCTGGCAGCCGTCGCACGACGCAGTTTTGCGATAGGGTCTCGCTCGCGCACGAACGATCATGGCAGCCCCTCGCTCAGGCTCTCGCAGTCGCGCGGCGCGGCATCGAGAAGAGCGCACGCTCGGTCGCGCGGGGCTGCTCGCTGCGCTCGCGCCCCTCGTGGTTCCGACGCTGCTGGAGATCGCAGCGGCCGCCGAGCGCGAGGCCGGCTACGACGCGCTGCCGGGGCTGTTGCCGATCGCGATCCTGATCGCGGCGCTGCTGCTCGATGCGGCGTTGGTGCTCGCTCGACGTCCCGCGCTCGGGCGCGCGCTGTTGGTGCTCGGCGGCAGCGGCTTCGCGGTGCTGGCGACCGTGGGCCTGCGCGCGCACCCGGCCCAGGCGCTGGCGCTGCTGCTCGGCGCGGTGATCTTCGGCGCGTGGATCTACTTCGCGCCCGAAGCCGGCGAACCCGGCCACACGCTGCGCAATTCCAGGATCGCTCGGGCGCGGATGGCCGCGATCGGCAACGTCGTCGCGGTGTTCCTGCTGGTCGGGTTTCGCATCAGCGACGAGCCGTCGTCGCTGATCTACGTGGTCGCGTCGATCGCGATCGCGCTGGTGCTGACGCTGCGCTCGGTCCCGCGGGTGCGGCTGCGGTGGGCGGATCTCTCGGTCGTGGTCGCGGTGCTGATCAGCGCGGCCGCAGTCGTGCTGCTGCGCGAGCGCTCGGAGCTGGCGATGTTCGCGACGCTGCCGGTCCCGATCGCGCTGCTGTCGAGCATGCGCGGGCGCTTCATCCGTGATCCGCTGTACGAGGCTGGATGGTTCGATCTGCTGCTCGAGCAGCCGGCCCGGCTGTTGGTCGGGACCTTCTTGCTGACCGGGTTGGCCGGCGCGGTGGTGCTGAGCCTGCCGATCAGCGCGACCGGGCCCCGCGTGCTGCTGCTCGACGCCGCGTTCACTTCATTCTCGGCCACCTGTGTGACCGGGCTGGTCGTGCTCGACACCGCGACCGCGTTCTCGCGCGCAGGGCAGGGCACGATCCTGGCGCTGATTCAGATCGGCGGGCTCGGGATCATGACCTTCTCGACCGCGGCGATGGTGCTGCTCGGCCAACGCCTGACGCTGCGCCACGAGGGCGCGGCGATCGAGCTGCTCGGCGGCGATCGTCGCACGGGCCTGCACGTGGCGCTGCGTCGCGTGTTGATCGTGACCGGCGTCAGCGAGCTGCTCGGCGCGGCGCTGCTGACCGGGCTGTTTCGCCTGCATGGCGACGGCTGGCTCGACGCCGCGTGGCGGGGGCTGTTCACCGCAATCTCGGCCTTCTGCAACGCCGGCTTTGCGATCCAGTCCGACAACCTGATCAGCTATCAGAACAACCCGCTGATCCTGCACACGATCGGGCTCTTGATCATCGTCGGCGGGCTCGGGCCGGCGGTCGTGCTCGCGATCCCCGGCGCGCTGCTGCGTCGGCGCCGAGCGAGCCTGCACGCGCGCATCGTGCTGATCACCACCGCGATCTTGCTGGTGGTCCCGGCGATCCTCATCGGCGCGCTCGAGTGGAACCACAGCCTGGTCGGGCTCGGGACCGCGGCGCGGCTGCACAACGCGTGGTTTCAGTCGCTGACGACCCGCACGGCCGGCTTCAACTCGGTCGACTTCGCGGCGATGACCCCGGCCACGCACACGCTGGTCGAGGCGCTGATGTTCATCGGCGGCAGCCCGGGCTCGACCGCGGGCGGCATCAAGACCACGACGTTGTTCGTGCTGGTGTTCGCGGTCGTGGCCGTGACGCGTCACCAGCCGGTGGTCGTGTGGGGCGGCTGGACGATCCCGCACTCGACCGTGTTTCGTGCGGCGGCGATCGTGACGCTGGGAGCGTCGAGCGTGGTGTTCGGCGTGTTCATGATCGAGCTGACGCAGAGCATGGACACGCAGCGGGCCATCTTCGAGGTGGTCTCGGCGCTCGGGACCGTCGGCCTGAGCATCGGCGGGACCGGGGCGCTCGACAGCGTCGGCAAGCAGATCATCATCGTCTGCATGTTCATGGGCCGGGTCGCGCCGCTGACCTTGTTCCTGATCTTCAACCGTCCGGTTCGCCAAGACGGCACCTGGACCTACCCCGAGCAGGACGTCAGCGTTGGCTAACATCACTCAAGCCCTGATCATCGGCCTCGGCCAGTTCGGCATGTCGCTCGCGCGCACGCTCACCAACCTCGGCGTCGAGGTGCTGGCGGTCGACATCGACGAGGAGCTGGTTCAGGACGCGGCCGCGTTCGTGAGCGAGGCGGCGTGCTTCGACGCGACCGACGAGGAGTCGCTCGCGCGCGCCGATCCGGTCCGCCGCGATCTGTGCGTGTGTGCGATCGGCAACGAGGCCCGCGAGGCCTCGATCATCGTGACCGCGCTGCTGCGGCAGATGGGCGCGCGGCGGATCATCGCGCGCGCCGGCGACGATCTGATCGAACGAATCCTGCGTCTGGTCGGCGCGCACGAGGTCGTCAACCCCGAGCGGGCCTTCGGCGAGCGGCTCGCCAGTCGCCTGCTGTATCAGGGCATCGTCGAGGAGCTACCGCTCGGCAGCGACCTGATGATCACCGAGGTTCACCCGCCGCCGGCGCTGGTCGGGCGCAGCCTCGCGCAGCTGCGGCTGCCCGAGCGCTTCGCCGTCAACGTGGTCGCGCTGCGTCCGGTCGGCGGTGGCGCGACCATCGTGCCCGATCCCAACCGCCCGCTGGCCGGCGACGACATCCTCGTGGTGGTCTCGCGGCCCGAGGCGATCCGCAGGCTGCTCGAGGCCACCTGATGCGCATTCGTGACGAGATTCGGCTCGCGGTCGGGGCCCTGCTCGGCATCCAGGTGCTGACGATGATCGCCGCGGTCGCGCTGCTGGCCCGCATGACGCCCGCGATCGATCAGATCCTCGAGGACAACGAGAAGTCGATCCGCGCGGTCGAGCGCATGCGCTTCGCCCTGGTCGAGCCGCTGCCCGAGCCCGGCGAGCCCGATCTGCGCCGCGCTCACTTCGAGCGCGCGCTGACCGAGGCCGAAAACAACATCACCGAGCCCAGCGAGGGGCCGGTGCTCGAGCGCATCGCCGATCTCGACGACGCGGCGCTCGCCGGCGATCCCGAGGCCTTGAACGCGCTGCGCACCGAGCTGTGGACGCTCAACGCGATCAACCGCGAGTCGATGCTCGACGCCAACGCCCGGGCCAAGCAGCTCGGCACCGCAGGCGCGTGGGCGCTGGTGTTCCTCGGGTTGATCGGCGTGGTGTTCTCGCTCGCGCTGCTCCGGCGCGCGCGAGTGAAGCTCATCAATCCGGTCTACGAGATCGGCTCGGTGCTCGACGCGTGTCGCGGCGGCGACATCCACCGTCGCTTCAACCCGGCGGGCGCGTCCAAGGAATTTCGCGAGATCGCCGAGGTCGTGAACCTGCTGGTCGGCGAGCACTTCGCGGCGCGCGAGCGCAGCTGGGAGCCGGCCGCCAAGCTCGATCGGGTGGCCCTGCTGCGCTTGCTCGATCAGGACGGCGATCCGACCTTCGTGTGCGACGCGGACGGCAGCATCGCCGCCGCCAACGAGGTCGCGCTGGAGGCCCTCAGCTCACCGACCGGCGCCGAGCTGCGCGAGGCGATCAGGCGGGTCTGCAAGGGCGAGGCGGTCGAGGGTGTTGCCGTCGAGCCGCTCGGCGAGGTCGGCTTCTTGTGTCGCGCTCAGCTCGAGGTCGTGGAGTCGGTGCCCTCGCTGGCCTCGCTCGCCGCGCTGGCCGGGTCGCTGGACGAGCCGGTCTCGGACGAGCCGGTCTCGGACTCGCCCGAAGGCTCCGACGGCGCGACCTGATCGGTCGGCAGCGGCTGCGCGAGCGTGGGCGGGGGCGGATCGCGAAAACGGGCCGGCGGCGCCTTGTCGGCGCAGGCCGGCCCGAACACGAGCACGAATGGGAGGCTCAACGCGAGGAACTCAATCCGCCTCGGCATCGAGCGGCTCTTCCTCTTCTTCTTCCTCGTCGTCGTCCTCTTCGAGGTCGTCGTCGAGGCCCTCGAGCACCGCGGGATCGACATCCTCGTCGCCGATCGCCTCGTCGTCGACGGCGGCCTCTTCCTCCTCCTCGGCGGCCTCTTCCTCGACCTCTTCCTCTTCCTCTTCGTCCTCGTCCTCGACCAACTTGTCAGGATCGATCGAGAGCTCCTTGATGTCGTCGTCCTCTTCCTCGTCCTCTTCATCGCCAGCCCCAAACGCGGCGGCGTCGATGAACGTGGCGTCGGTGGTCGAGCCGGCGAGCAGCTGAGCGCGCTGCTCGTCGATGAAGCGCATGATGACGTCCTCGACGTCCTCGCCGTAGCGGACCTTGTCCTTGGCGATCTCGCGCAGCGCCACGACCCCGACCTTGTTGACGCTACGGACCAGCGCCGTGCCCTTGCCCTCGCTCAGCGCCCGAGCGCGACGCGAGGCCAGCACCGTGAGGGCAAAGCGGTTGGGAATTTTCTCGAGGCAGTCTTCGACCGTGACGCGTGCCATGGGGAGGGCGGAGTATGGGGAAGCGTCCTGGAAATGTCCACAAGCTGCGCGATGAGCACCAAAAGGCTTGGCCAGCAATGGGGGCCAGATTGCGCGTCGGGGTCGCTCCCCCGAATGACACCGCCGCGCAACCTGGCCTGACCCGCCACCCCGAGACACCACTTCCGTCACCGCTGGCGGGCGTTCACTCCGTTAGTCGCCGGCTCGAGGCGAATCGATCACGTCGAACTGCGAAAAAACATCATTTGCGTAGGACTACGTAGGAAGTCGTCGTCGGCCGTGATCCGCACCAAGCAGTCGGACCAGTGCGGGCTCTCGTCGAG
>DATLLB010000324.1:0-16748 GCA_035538075.1 Enhygromyxa sp. | reverse complement strand
GCTCAACCCGATCGAGCATGACGAGCTGGACGCGTGGCTCACCGACGAGCGAGTGATCGCGCAGCAGAAGCTCGATGGCAACCGCGTGCTCGTCCACATCACCGAAGAGATCCGCGCGAGCAACCGCGCGGGGCAGCTGACCACCATCCACACGTCGATCGTCGAGGCGCTCGAGTCGGTGCCGAGCGGGACCGTGATCGACGGCGAGGTCGTGCCCACGAACGAAGGGCCGGTCTACTGGCTGTTCGACGTGCTGCAGATCGCCGGCGAGGATCTGCGCAGCCTCGGCTATGTCGAGCGTTGGCAGCGACTCGACGCCGAGATCGAGCCGGCCATCGATCACCCGATCCGCATCCTCGACTACGCGCAGGGCCACGCGGCCAAGCGGGCGCTGTACGAGCGCCTGCGCGCGGCCCAGGCCGAGGGCATCGTGTTCAAGCGCCACGATGCGCCCTACGAGCCCGGCCGACCGAGCTCCGGCGGCGCGCAGGTGAAGCACAAGTTCGTGAAGACGGCCGACGTGGTGATCCTCGAGAACGCCGGCAATGCCTATCGCATGGGCGTGTACGACAAGAAAAAGAAGCTGCGCGACATCGGCAAGGTGTTCTCGGGCACCACCAACGAGACCCGCGCCGAGCTCGACGAGCGCCTGGCCGCCGGCGAGCAGCCGGTCGCGGAGGTCCGCTACCTCTATGCGACCGAGGACGAGCAGCTCTACCAGCCGGTGTTCGTGCGCCTGCGCGAAGACAAGGACGCCAAGGCGTGCTCGATCGCGCAGCTCGAGAAGACCCGCCGCGACGTCCACGAAGTGGAGTAGACCATTCAGCCGCGGATGCGGCGTGGGGAAAATGCTCCAGCCGAGCGCCGCGCCGACACGGCGGGTCGCCGATTGCCGATCCCGTAATCTGATCCCTGCCGTGGATTCGCAGTGATCGTGATTGCGGGCGGATCGATGTGGGAACACAACGCTGGGCAACATGCATCATCCAATGTCGCGCATTGCTCGGATTCCGATCATTTCGATTCCACTGCTGATTGCGTCGTCCATGGCGCTCGGTTCGCCGCCGCAATCGCAGCAATGGGAGATGCTGCCGCCGATGCCCGTGAAGCGCAGCGATCACGCGGCCAGCTACTTTGCCGAGACCGGCGAGCTGGTGGTCGCGGGTGGGCGCGTGCCGGCTGGCGAAGATCAGTACACGACCGCGACGCTCGATCTGGACGCGCAGATCTGGACGGTCCAGTACTCGCCCGCGACCGGCGACGTGGAGGCGACCCGGCGAGCAGACGGCCGCTGGATGCTGTTCGACGAGGGCGCGTGCAACAGCTACGACGTGCTTGCCGATGTGTGGACGGAGGAGCCCGCCCTGTCCGAGACCTGGCGGGCGGCCACGACCCTCAGCACGTTGGCCAACGGCGATGTGCTGGTCGTCGGCGGATTCACCGACTTCATCACCCATGCGACGTCGCTGCGCTTCGACCCCGACACTCAGGCCATTGTCGTGACACCGATGAATCAGGGCCGCGCGGCGCATACGGCCACCACGCTGCGCGAGGGCATCGTGTTGGTCGCGGGTGGCTGGCGTTGGTCGCTGATCGGCGACTTCGAGGTGCAGGAGCCCGACACCAGCGCGGAGGTGTACAACGCCGCGACGGGCAGCTGGGACTCGATCGCGTCGATGACCACCGGTCGCGAGCGGCACACCGCCGTGTTGCTGCCCGATGGTCGGGTGCTGGTCGCGGGCGGCCTCACGCTGTTCTTCGAGGGCGACTTTCCGGGCACGATGCCGACCGCCACGGCGGAGATCTACGATCCATGGCAAGGCACGTGGAGCTCGGCCGCACCGATGATCGAGGCGCGATACGGACACACGATGACGCTGCTACCGAGCGGGCGCGTGCTCGTGACCGGCGGCATGTCGGACAGCTTCGGCGTGCTCGCGTCGGCCGAGGCCTATGACCCGGCGACCGACAGCTGGATCTCGCTCCCGCCGATGGCCGTGGCGCGGCTCCACGCCACCGCGACGTGGGTGCCTGGGCACGGGGTGGTGGTCGCGGGCGGGCGCACGGCGGCTTCGCTGAAGACCGCCGTCGCCGAGGCCGAGCTGTATCCGATCGGTCAGCTCGCGAACGGGTCGGAGTGCTTCATCGGCGATGACTGCCAGAGCGGCGTGTGCAAGCCGTCTGGCGTCTGCGGAGGCAAGCCTACTGCGGATTGATCGCTTCGAGCGCGAGCCCGCCCGGGTACGCGTAGCTGGCCGCGTAGGCCTGGCCGCTGACGATCACACCAAAGCCCTCGGTCGAATTGGCCTGGTTGGTGCCCGGCTCGCACGTGGCCTCGCCGGGGTTCATGTCGATCGTCGCCCAGTCCCAGCCGCTGTTGCCGATCGGGGTCCAGCGATTCTCGGGCACCACGCCGAGGCACTCGACGGTGACCTCGGCGCCATTCGGCCGCACCAGCTTGGCGAAGTCCTGATCGTACGAGGAGTCGACCAGGAACACGTAGTCCTCCTGGTACTGCTCGACGGGGACCATCAGCACCATGTACGGGTCGCCGGGGCAGCTGTTCGGGTACAGGTTGGTGGCCGTGCAGCCGTGCATGTAGCCGGCGACCAGGATCGGGTCATTCGCCGAGATGAAGAAATCGGCGAAGTTGTCGAATTCGACCATCTGCCCGGCGTCGAGCGTGGTCATGGCCCCGATCGCAACCGGCGGATCGAAGGTGATGTCGGTGTTGTCCTCGGCCGCGATGATGCGCCAGCGCATGCTCTCGCCGCCGCGCACCGGATTGCGCGAGGCGGCGTAATTGGTGCCCCAGGTCTCGAGCGGGAAGATCTGCTCCTCGATGTGATCGCAGGCGGTGACGTTGGTGTTGGGCACGTTGCCGCAGGTGTGGCCGCCGAACACCGCGATCGGCTTGTCGCTCTCGATCACGGTGCCGGTCAGATCGTTGGTCCCGCCGCCGCCGATCTGAATGTAGTCGTACTTGTTGATCATCACGACGGTCGGGACTCCGGCGGTCATCGCCGGCAAGCCGTTTTGTCCGGCCGGCGTGTTGACCTTGGGCGTGATCGTGACGGTGGTCGCGTCCTCGGTCGCGATGATGTCGAGCGCCGAGCCGGTGCCGAAGCCCTGATTCCAGGCCAGGTGGACGTAGTGGAGCCCGAGCGTGTGGGTGGGCAGCAGCAGCGAGGCGTCGGTGGTGAAGCCCGTGGCGCCGCCGATCGGGTTGAACTGCGTGGCGATCACCGGCTGGCTGGTCTGGACCCGGAACGCGCGGCCGGGCCGAATGCCGGTCCCGACGAAGCCCGCGTCCTGACCGTTGTAGTGGCTGACGAAGCCAGCGTGCGAGCCCGAGAGGTTGAAGACCTTGGCCTCGCGCGGGGCCACCTGATCTTCGAACAGCATGTGCTCCACGCCGCCGTTGGCGTCCCAGAAGCTGACCGTGGCCGGATCATCGAAGCTGGGGTTGGAGATCGCGACGGCGTAGGTATAGGTGTCGCGCGGCGGCAGGTTCTCCATGTCGACCGCCCAGAACTCGCAGCCGACGTTGGACTTGGTCGCCGCCGCGAGCTCGCACGCGCTCACGCACTCGCCCAAGCTGCACGACTCGCCCGCGCCGCAATCGGCCGGCGCGTTCCACTGCGTGCCGTCGTCGTTGCAGGACTGGATGCTGTCGGAGTCGGCACAGGCGACCTGACCGGGCACGCACACCAGGTCGACGCACGCACCGTCGACGCACACGCCGTCCTCGCACGGCTGCGGCTCGAAGCCCGAGCAGTCGTCCGCACAGACCTCGATGTTGTCCGGATCGGCGCAGTCGCCCAGCTCGCCGGGCGAGCATGCACAGGTGACGCAGGCGTCGGTTCGCTCGTCGCAGAAGGTACCGTCGGCGCACGGCTCGGGGATCCACATGCCGCCTTGGCAGATCTCGTGACCGGTCTCCTTGCACTGCTCTTCGCCAGGCGTGCACTCGCCCGGATCGCCGTCGCCCGTCGGATCGCCGTCGCCGTCGCCGTCACCGGTCGGCTCGCCGTCGCCGTCACCGGTCGGCTCGCCGTCGCCGTCACCCGTCGGATCGCCATCGCCATCGCCGGTCGGATCGCCGTCGCCGTCACCGGGGCCCGTGGTGTCGGCGGTGCCGGAGCCCTCCGCGGTCGTCTCGTCGCCGCACGCGAGCATGGGCAGCGGAATGCAGGTGGACAGCAGCACGAGCGGGAGATAGTGGCGAGTCATGGGCGCAGCATCGCACCGTCGCGAGCGACGGAGCAAGCGCTGGGCCCCGACTCGATCTTCGACCTCGGCCCCCGTCGATTTGCTGTTGGTGATCGACGACGGTCAGTGAGCCTCGGGCGCGCCCGCGAACAGCTTCAACCCGACCACGGACACGAGCAGCAAGCACAGGAACGCGAGCCGGACAGGCGACGCCGACTCGCCGAACAGGACGATGCCGAGCACGCTCGCCCCGAGCGCTCCGATCCCAACCCATACCGCGTAGGCCGTACCGATCGGGATCGACTTGGTTGCGAGCCCCAGCAGGGCGATGCTGGCGACGAGCGCTGCGACCGTGAGCAACGAAGGCACGAGGCGCGTGAAGCCCTCGGTGTATTTCAAGCCGACGGCCCACGCGATTTCGAGAACCCCTGCGACGAACAAGAGCGTCCAGCTCATGAGACCTCCTCGGGGCGTCGTCTTGTCCTGACCGGGTACGGCGCGTCTCGTCCGGGGTCCTGAGCGGGACCGACGTTGAATGTGCCGGGAGTCTAACTCGGGCCCACAAAAAGTCTCGGGGCCAGCGGCGCTCACGGCCTCGCCACGCATGTGCGACGCTGCGGCCATGCGTGGGCGACTGCTCGGCGTGTGCGCGTCACTCTTCACTCTGGCTTGCACGAGTGCTCCGGCCGAGCCGCAGGCGAGCGAGGCTCAACCTGCGCCCGTGGCCCCGGCTCCGACGCAAACCAACGAAGCGCCGATCGAGCCTGCGCCCGTCGAGCCTGCGCCCGTCGAGCCACCCGCGGCGCCGCAGGAGCAGCCAGCACCATCGCCGGCCGTGCCCACGGTCGAGCCGCTCGAGCTCCCCGAGGGTCCGATTCCCGAGTGGTGCGAGATCACGCTGAAGGTCGTCACGGCCGAGCAGCTCGATCGCGCGGGTGTCTGCCAGAGCATCGAGGAGCCCGTCGACGACTGCTCGACCGAGGACTCGGCGTGGATCTCCGAGCCGGAGGTCGGGACGATGGAGTGGGAGCTTTGGAACGTGGCGCTGCTGATCCCGCGCGGGCCCGATCGATTCGAGCGCGTGCTGCTGGACGTGCATAGTTGCGGGCTCGAGACGCGTCGCGAGCTGCAGTACGCCGAGGTGCGCGCGGACGATCCGCTCGACGCTTCGATCGTCATCGCCCACATCGAGCGCTACTGCGAAGGCGAGACCTTCGAAGATCGCGATTGCACCGTCGAGGATGAAGACGAGCTGCTGATCGCGGTCACGCGGCTGCGCGACGGCAGGTTCTTGCTCGCCGAGGCGCTGGTGAATCTGCGCGATCGCAAGGCGCATGGCGGGTTCCAAGCCGCACGCGTGGTGGTCGGCCGCGAGCGGGTGGACGTGTGGGCCTGTGATGGTCACGCTCGCCTCCCGCTGCCCGACGATGCGGCGACGGAGCCCGAAGCGCCCACGCCCGCGCCCACCTCCAACACGCCGCCGCCGACCGCCGACGAGACGAAGGCCGCGGGCAAGCGCTGCAACGAAGGTTGGTCGCACTTCCGCGCGGGCGAGCTCGCGGCCGCCAAGCTCGAGATCGACGCCGCGCTGGCCGTGCTCGAGCGCGCCGAGGATCCAGCCGGCAAGCGCAGCCTCGGCGCGTGCCTCTACAACCGTGGGCGCATCGCCGAGCAAGAGGGCGACCTCGCGGGCGCGCGCGAGCTCTATCAGCGCTCGCTCGCGGCACGGCCCAACGACACGGTCCAGGAGCGGCTCGACTCACTCTGACTCGGCCCGCCACTCCATCCACGCCTCGAACATCTGCTCGGCGGCCTCGAACGGATCCATGCGCCCGACGCCGGTGCCCATGCCGGGCACGCCGAGCCGCGCGACCGCAGGCTCGCGCAGGGCCGCGGCCGCGCGCAGGGCCGCGAGCGTGGCTCGACGGACGTTGTCGGTGCCGCGGATGTTCTGCGGCGTGCGCATGGTCGGCGCGGCGATCATGCGCTTGATCGTCGCGTGCCCGGTCGAGACCACCAGCGCCTCGCCGACCGGCAGCTCGCCGTCCTCGTAGCGTTTCTCGATCAGCTCGCGCAGGCGTCGCTCGACCTTGAGCCCGAGCTGATTGCGGTAGTGAAGATCGATGCCGCCGTCCATGCGCCCGAAGCTGTTGGCCGGGCTCACGATCGCGTCGACGTCGGCGCGCAGCAGATCGCCGCTGCCGAAGCTGACTCGATCGTGACCGCCGAAGACCTGGGTGAAGGCGAGCACCACATGGGGATCCGTATCTCGAAGTACCAGCAACATGGTCGGTCACCATGAGCGGGTTGCCGAGCGAATTCCAGTCTTGTTCGGCGACCAGGTTTCGTGTACGTTGGACACCGTTGATTCGAAGTCAGGGCTGGAGCGCGCCGTGGAGCAGGCACAGCTCGGTCGCGCTCAGGCTCTTGCCGTGCAGTGATTGGCCCCCTCGGTCGCGGGCGACCGACTGGGTGGAGCCCAGCGCTCGACCGCGCTCATAAGCGTCGATGTACTGCTTCACCGTGCGCCTGGGCGCGCCGGTCAGCGCCTCGATCGACTCCGGCGACTCGCCGGCCTGGTGGAGCGCGATGACGAGGTGCACCCGCCCCTTCGCGATCTTCCGCGGCCGCGTGAGCGCCCGATACGGCCGAAGGATGTAGTCGACCATCTCGGGGTGCTCGGCGATGCGCTTGAGCGTGAGCCCGACTCGCGCGGTGTAGTAGATCGTCACCGGCCGCTCCGCGACGGCGCGCAGACGCAGCGGGCTGTCGGCCGCGTCGACGTTGCGATCGGCGACCGCGGCCGCGAGCGAGGCGACGTCGGCGTGACCGGTGCGCGCGAGCAAGTGCTCGACGCACAGCGAGCTGCCGTTGATCAGCGCGCCTTCGGGCGTCAGCAGCGAGCGGATCAGGATGCCGCCGAACACTTCCGCGGGGCCGAAGGTGATGTCGAGGCCCTTGTAGGTGCCGCCGCGGTAGGACTCGCCGCTGCGATGAAAATACCAGCGGCCCGAGCTGCGCTGGATCGGCTGACCGTGGGTGAAGGGATCGAGGTGACCTTCGCCGTGCAGGTAGAATTCGATCTCGCACAGCTCGTGGGGCTCGCCCGCGACGTCGAGGACCGTCCGCCGCAGCAGCCGATCGGCGATGCGCTGGAACCACTCGAGGTTCGCCTCGCCGGGATTGGGTGCCGCGAGCAGCGAGAGCATGCGCCGACGCTCGCACACCGAGCATGGTCGTCAAGCTCGCAGAGCCGCTCGAGATCAGGGCGCCAGCGCGGGCGCGTCGGGCTTCTCGGCCGCGGGCGCGTCGGCCTCGATCAGCAAGGGCGCGCCGTCGTGCACCTGCCACGCCGCCCAGTGCTCGCTGCCGGTGAAGTCGGGCGAGCCGATCTGCGCGCCGCTGAACAGCCAGAAGTCGACGTGCACACGCTCGGGCGTGACGTCGACGGTGGTGTAGCCCTTGCGCAGCATCTCGGTCCAGCGCCAGTGGGGATTGACTGGCTCGAGCACGGCCATGGTGGCGTCGTCGAACGAGAGCCCCGGCGAGGTGATACCCGGGGTCACGAACTCGACCGCGACCGAGCCATCGCCAGTCCCCGGGTCGTAGCCGAGCAGCGGATCCTCGGTGACCTCCATGGCCAGCGAGGAGTGCACGTCGCCGGTCAGCACGACCACGTTGGCGATCGCGTTGTCGCGTATGTAGCCGAGCAACCGCCGACGCGCGGCCTCGTAGCCGTCCCAGCTGTCGGTGAAGAACGGCCGGTTGGGCGCGCCGTCTTGCCCGGCCTGCAGTACGAGCTGGCCGACCATGACCTGCTGGGCGAGGAACTTCCAGCGCGCGGTCGAGCTCGACAGCCGCTCGAGCATCCACGCCTCCTGCTCGGCGCCGAGCAGCTGCCGGTCCTCGGCGTAGATCTTCTCGAACAGCTCGGGGTCGGTGAGCGGGACCTGCTGCGCGCGGCCCTCGAAGCGGGTGTCGAGCACCAGCATGTGCACGAGGTCGCCGTAGGACAGCTCGCGGTAGACCCGGCCGGGCTCGCCCTCGCGCAGCGGCAACCACTCGAAGTAGGCCTGCGTCCCGGCCATGCGGCGAGGCGTCCACTCCCCATCGTCGGACTCGGCGTGGTTGGCGGCGCCGCCGACCCAGCCGTCGTTGCAGATCTCGTGATCGTCCCAGGTCACGATGAACGGGTGCTGGCGGTGGATCGCCTGGAGATCGCGATCCGAGCGGTACTGCCGATAGCGCCGCCGATAATCGTCGAGCGTCACGCACTCGTGCGGCGGATCGTACTGCCGAATGTTGCCGTAGACGTTGTCCTCGAACTCGTAGATGTAGTCGCCGAGGTGAATGACCGCGTCGAGATCGCTGCGGCCTGCGATCTCGCCGTAGGCGTGGAAGTAGCCGTGCGCGAGGCTCGAGCACGAGGTGACCGCGAAGCGCAGGTGCTCGACCGCGCCGCTCGGCGCGGTGCGGGTGCGACCGATCGGCGAGATTCGGCCCTGCGCGTAGAAGCGGTAGTAATAGGTGGTGCCGGCCTCGAGCCCGTCGACGTCGATCTTGACCGTGTAATCGCGGCTCGTGTCGGTCGCGGGGATCCAGTCTGCGGCCACGCGCATCGCAAAATCGGGATCGATCGCGACCTCGAAGAACAGCTCGACCGGCTCCTCGACCGCGGGGCTGACCCGCGTCCACAAGATCACCGAGTCGACCAGCGGATCGCCGCTCGCGACCGAGTGCGAGAAGAGCGTCTCGGGCCCGACCTCGCCGTCCCACTCGTATTCGGGCAGCCCATCCCCGCTGTCGCCGGTCTCGCCAATGTCTTCGGTGTCACCCGTCTCCCCGGTGTCCCCGCCCTCTTCGCCCGGCTCCCTCGCGCAGGCGCTGAATGTGGGGATTAGCGAAGCGGCGCCGAGCAAGCCGGCGCGTCGAAGTAGCTCTCGTCGGGTGATCGTCATGGCGAAGCGCCCACGATCACCCGGCACCGCCGAAGCTGTCGAGCAGTGCGTCAATCACCGTTAAAACGGCGTTGCGATGGATCAGAAGCGATGCAGCACGACCACGCCGCCGCCGTGCGCATCGAACACGGGCGCCAGCGCGGTCCGTTGTTGGTTGCGCTTGGGCAGAGCCGTGAGCGTGACGATCAGGCCGACCAAGGCCAACGTCCCGCCGGCGATCAACAGGACGTCGGCGGCCAACGCCGCAGCGTCACCGCGCTCGACGAGCTTGGTCCGTTGCTCGGGCTCGCTGCTGTCGGCCAGCTCTCGCTCGGTCCCTGCCGCGAGGCCGCCCGCGATCCCACCCGCGATCAGTCCCGCGCCGCCGAGTCCCAGCAGCACGTAGCCGCCCGCACGTTGCTTGCGACGGCGCTGCTCGTCGGACGAATCCACGTCATCGATCGCGACCGGCTGCGCTGCGATCACGGGTGCCGGTGATTCGGGCTCGGGCTCGGGCTCGACTGCGGCCGACTGCGTCTTGGCGATGATCTGCTCGAGGACCTCGATGCGCTCGAGCGCGATCTTGCGATTGTCGAGGCTGACCTTGGGCTGCGCGATGAACCGCTTGTAGTAATCGACGGCGGCCCCGAAGTCGCCCACCTCTTCATAGACTCGCCCGATGTTGAACAGGTTGTTCGGGTTGGCATCGAGCGCGAACGCTCGCTCGAAGTTCTCGACGGCCTGGTCGTAGCGGCCCGCTTCGAACGCGTCGATCGCCGCTTGCTCGAACGCGGCCGCATCGTCGGGCGCTGGCTCGATCGCATCCGCGACCGGAGCGGCCCGCACCTGCGCGGCGCTGAAGCTGACGAGCGTGAACGCGACGAACGCTGTGCGAAGGGACAATGAGGCGCGCATGATTCTCGTGACCGAGCGTGCACGCGAGAGGTGAAGAACAGGTCACTCAATTGTCACGATTCAGATCACGTAACGCACACGAGCGCGAGCGAGGATTCGGCCATGCGCTGCCCCGCTCGTTCGACTCGCGTCGCGTTGTTCGCCGCGACGACGCTGATGCTCCCCGCTTGCTCGTTCATCCTCGACTTTCAGGTCTGCGAGCAGGACAGCCACTGCGGCGACGGCTTAGTCTGCTCGGCCGACGGCGAGTGCATCGTCGGCGAGTCGAGCGAAGTGATCGTGGCGGAGAACATCACCGAGGACACGGTCTGGGCGGCGGACCGCGTGTATCGGCTGAGCAAGGAGATCTTCGTCGAGAACGGCGCGACGCTGACGATCCGCGCGGGAACCAAGATCATCGGTGATCAGGGCTCGGCGCTGGTGGTCACCGTCGGCGCGCGGCTGGAGTCGCGCGGCACCGAATTCGAGCCGGTCGTGTTCACGAGCTCGCGCGACGAGGACATGCGGCTGCCGGGCGACTGGGGTGGCGTCGCGCTGCTCGGTCGCGCGACCGTCAACCAGCCCAACGCCGTGCTCGAAGGTCTGACCGACGCCTCGCGGGCCGCGTACGGCGGAACCGACGACAGCTGGAGCTGCGGCGTGCTCGAGTACACGCGCATCGAATTTGCCGGGTTCCCGCTGAAGGCCGACGAGGAGCTCAACGGCCTCACGCTCGGCGGCTGCGGCTCGGGCACCATCGTCGACCACGTGCAGGTGCACCTCGGCGACGACGACGGCGTCGAGGTGTTCGGCGGCACCGTCAATCTCAGCCACGTGGTCATCTCGCGCGCGCAGGATGACTCGCTCGATTGGGATCGGGGCTGGCGTGGCAAGGCCCAGTTCGTCGCGATCATTCAGGACAGCGAGGGCGACAACGGCCTCGAGTGTGACAATTGGAGCGATGACAACGAAGCCGAGCCGCGCTCGAGCCCGACGATCTACAACGTCACGCTGATCGGCTCGAACGATCCGATCGCCAGCCAGCGCGGCGCGACCTTCAAGGAAGGCACCGCCGGGATCGTCCGCAACGCGATCTTCATGGGCCACCCGGTCGAGTCGATCGACATCAAGGGCGAGTCGACGGTCGCGCAGCTGGACGGCGGCGGACTGACGGTCGGCTACTCGATCTTCTACTCCGCCGGACCCGACGGACAGCACTTCTTCCCGACCCTGCAAGAAGAGATGCTCGACGACGACGACGGTGGTTACGACGAAGCGATGTTCTTCAAGTCCGAGGTGCTCAACAACCAGCTCGGCGTCGACCCGCTCATCAACAACGCCTACAACCTCGCGGAGCCCGGTTGGGTCCCCGGCGCCGCGATCGCGGGCACTGGCGTGAACCCGCCGGGTGATGGCTTCTTCCAGGAGGCCGCCAACTACCCCGGCGCCTTCGCTCCCGGGACGCTGCCGTGGACCGAGAACTGGACCCGCTATCCCGAGGGCTGACGGCTCAGTACTTGGCCACGCAAAGCGGCCGGGCGATCTTGCGATCGGCCTTCTCGGAGGTCTTCTTGCCCTGCGGCAAGCTGAACACCAACGCACGACCTCCGTGCAGCGCCGTGGTCCAGTAGCGCGCGCGCTTGATCGGCGGGTAGCCGATGAACTTGCGCAGCTGCACCGGGTTGGCGAGCGTCCAGCTGTCGACGCCAGCGTAGCTCTTGTTGGCGAGCGCCTCGCAGTCGCGCTTGGCACCGACGAGGTCCGTCACCGCGCCGGGCGAGACCGGGGTGATGTAGGCGCCGTTTCGCAGGGTTCCGGGCGGCGGCGGGCGATCGGTGACCAAGCCTGGCGAGTCGTCCTCGCCGTCGGTCTCGTCGAGCTCCTCGAGCGGGCCCAGACCGGTCTCGCTCTCGCTGCCCTCGGTCTCCGCCGCGTCGGTCTCGCTCTCGCCTTCCCCGGTCTCATCCTCCGGTCCCGCGCTCGCGACCAGCTCACCGGGCACGTCGGCGGGTGGCTGCGCGTCGGCGGTCTCGCTCTCGCCCGCCGCGGGCAGCGACGCCTCGCGTCCGGGGTCCTTCTCCGGATCGGACGCGAACATCGTCGCCCCCACCCACACCAGCGCGGCGGCGACCAACACCGCACCTGCGATCCACACGCGCTTGCGCTTGCGCTCGACCACGGCGGCCTTGGCCTCGATCACCTTCGCTTGGTCGGTCCCCGCCGCGGCGTCCTGCCAGAGCTGAGTGCCGCGCTCGGACGGCTGCTCGGCGGGCGCATCGACGACCGGCTCGAGCTCGGGGATCGGCAGCTCGATCGACTTGACCGGCTGCGCGAGCGGGGTGACGTCGCCGTCGATCGCCTCGAAGGGCTCGAGCGCGTCCGACAGCGCCCGCGCGCTCGGGAATCGAGCCGTGGGATCGCGCTGCAGGCAGCGATGGATCACCGCCTCGAGCTGCGTCGGTACGCCCTCGACCAGCTGCGAGAGTGGCTTGACTTCGTCGACCGCCATCGAGCGCAGCACCGCGGCCAGGTTGGGGCCCGAGAACACCTGCTGACCGGTGATCGCCCGATAGAGGATCGCCCCCATCGCCCAGATGTCGGCGGGCGGACCGATCTTGTGCGCGCCCTCGAGCTGCTCCGGGGCCATGTACTCCGGGGTCCCGAGCAGGATCCCGCTGGCGGTCTCGGCCTCGCCGCTGCCGTCGAGGAACTTCGACACGCCGAAGTCCATGAGCTTGACGATCGTGTCGCCGCTGTCGGTGCGATGCAGGAACACGTTGCCGGGCTTGAGATCGCGGTGAACGATGCCGGCCTCGTGCGCGGCCGTGAGGCCCTCGAGCGCGTGCCGAACGATCCGCACGGCGTAGCCCGGCGCGAGCCGAGTCTGGCGACGGATCAGCGCGGCGAGATCGATCCCGCGCAGCCGCTCCATCACGATGTAGGGGCCGATCGGCGACTCGCCGAGATCGAGGATCTCGCAGATGTGGACGTTGCCGATGCGCCCGGCCGCCTTGGCCTCGCTGCGAAAGCGAGCGACCGCCTCGATGTCGCGGCCGACCTCCGGGCGCAGAAATTTGATGGCGACCTCCCGGTCAACCCGCTCGTTGACCGCGAGGTAGACCGACGCCATGCCGCCGCTGCCGAGCGCCGACAGAAATCGAAATTTCCCGTCGAGGCGCCGGCCCTCCAGCGGCAGCATCATGTCGGTCGTCGGGCAGCGCAGCGAATCTTCGTCGTGGCGCTTGCCGCAAAACGGACAGGGAGCGAGCTTCGCTGTCGCTTCGGACTCCCTGCTCATCGACCCGCGAGATTAGCAGAGAACGCCGAGCTACTTAAACGCGCAAAGGCGAGCCGCCATGGCCCGCCTCTGCAAACTCGAAGCTCCGATCGAGAGTCGGTCAGGTCGCCCCGTAGGTCTCGTCGAGCTTGTCGAGCTCTTCGAGGGTATCACCACACGCCAGACCCCCGACTGCGATCGAGAGGGCGGCGATGACCAAGAGGGCGTAGAACTTGTTACGGCTCATCGGGGAAGACTCCGGGGTTGAGAAGCGAGTGTAACAGAGAGAAGTCGGGTTGAGTCCGAGCCGTGGCGAGGCGCCGGACGAGGCGAGTGCGAGTGGCCGGATCAGCTCGTCCGAGCAGCTCGGCCTCGGCCCACCAGGTCCGGTGAGCCGCGGCAGCATCGCCGAGATCGAGGGCGAGTTCCACCCCCCCAGCGACGGTCTCCCAACGGTCGGGTCGCAACGACCTTGCACGACGATAAAGCTCGAGCGCGCGTTCGGGCTCGCCGAGTCGATGGTGGACCCGCGCCGCTGCGGCGTGCAGCTCCGGCGAATAAGGATAAGCGCGCAGTCCGCGGTCGAGCAGCGCGAGCGCGTGTGCACGGCGATCGCCGATCTCCGGGTGCGCTGCGATCCACTCTGAAGGCAGATCGAGCGCGAGCTGGGCGAGCGCGGCGATCGGACGATCGTTGCGGTCGATGCTCAGCGCGATCGCTCGCGCGTGGTGCTCGTAAGCCAGCGCCCACTGCTCGCGGGCGATTGCGAGGGCGCCGAGGCACAGCTGCGGCAGCTCGTAGAGCGGATCGAGCTCGGCCGCGCGCGAGCACGATCGCTCGGCCGCAGCGGCGACCTGCTCGTCGATCCGCTCGCTCTGCCGAGCCTCGCCGACGCGCTCGAGGCCCAGCAGCGCGTGGGCGCGGGCCGAGTCGGGGGCGCGCTTGGCTGCCGTGTGCCATAGCGTGGTGTTGCTCACGTATACGCGCGCGGCGGCCATCCCCAGCGAGCCTTGGATCAGCACGAACACGAGCAGCGGCGCCCAGGCGAGCGGCTGCGAGTCGGGCTGCGAGTCGGGCTGATCACTCGGATCGCTCGCGATGCGCCGACCGAGCGCAAGCAAGCCGGCCGCGACGGCGATGCAGATCGGCGCGCTCGGCAAGTACATGAAGCGATCGGCCCGCATGTTCGGCAGCCCGACCAGGTTGCTGGTCGGCACGCACAGCAGCAGCCAACCGAGCACTGCGAAGCTGAGCAGCGGCCAGTGTCGCCGCACGCTCGGGTGCACGGCTGCGATCACGAGCCCGATCAGCGTCGCGCTCGCGAGCACGCTCGCCGGGGCGCTCCAGCTCGCGCCGCGATCGACATACTCGGGCGACAGGTTCAGCGGCGCGAGGATCTGCTGCAGGTACGCGACGTGGATCTGCGTGGACGCGGCCAACACCGGCGACAGGCCCACGCGCTCGGCCAAGATGCGCGGGTTGTCGACGCCGTAGGGGCTGCCTTGGTGAACGATCCACGACTGCGCGAGCGCCAGCGCGACGCCGAGCCCGAGCAACGCGACCGCCAGCCCCAGCGCACCCGGCGAGTCGGACCTCGGGCCCGAGCGCGCGCGCGGAGGCTTGCCGAGCCGCAGCCATGCGAGCAGCAACAGCAAGGCCGGCAGCGGCGCGGCCGAGAGCTTGGCCCCGCACGCGAGCGCCTCGAGCAACATGCCCGCGAGTCCCCAAGCGACCGCCCGCGCGGTGTCGGCCGCCTCGATCGATCGCAGCGCAGCCAGCAACGCGCCGAGCCCCAATCCAGCCGCGAGCAGATCTTCACGAAAGGAGATCACCGCGACCGCCTCGGCATGGATCGCGAGCAACCCAAAGCACGCCACGCTCGCGAGCATCAGCGCCTCGCTGGCG
Source organism: Enhygromyxa sp. (assembly GCA_035538075.1). Lineage (GTDB taxonomy): Bacteria > Myxococcota_A > Polyangia > Nannocystales > Nannocystaceae > Plesiocystis. The sequence goes on along the minus strand of DATLLB010000324.1, from coordinate 1,523 downwards.
CCGAGCCGCCGAAGCAGCCGCGCGAGCAGGACACACACGCCCAGGTGCATCACGATCGAGAGCCCGTGATGCGCCCACGCCTCGAGCCCGAGCGCGCGCAGGCTCAGCGCATCGAACATGACCAGCGTCGGCCGAAACGCGTCGGGCACGTGGCGGGCGGCGGCCTCGGGCGAGAACAGCAGCGCGAGCTCGAACTGCCCCGGTCGCAGGAAACCATTGCTGCGCAGCGTCCAGCCGTCGTCGTAGATGAACCCGAAGCGCAGCAGCGGCAGATGAACCACCGCGATCAACCCGAGCGTGCCAGCGAGCAGCGCGTTGGGAGAGAGCTTGGGCCCGGGCTCGGACATCTCCGGCACATGGTAGGCCGACGAGGAGTCGTCGACGACCGCCGCTCTCCGCAGGAGGTTGCGAACCGGAGCACGCCTCGGGGCCCAGCAACGGGACGAGGTTGGTCGCGGAGAGCGGTCGGTCGCCGTACACCCGCTCAACGCAGGCGCGCGGCGAGCTTTCACCGGCCGCGTTCGAGCGCCGCGTTGGTTCGGCTCAGGAGCACGAACCCACGGACGATGTCGACGAGCCACACGCCCATCAGGATCACGAGGCCGAGCGGCTGGCCGACGATCCACAGCGCGAGCCCGGTCATCGCGATCACGAACAGGATCCCGCCGACCTTCTCCTGGCCCGCGTAAATGTGCAGGAGCCCGACTGCGAGCCCGAGCGCGGCGACCAACGCCGCGACCGCCAACGACTTCTTGCGCGGCGCCGGAGCTTCGTCCTGCTCGGCTTCGTCGAGCGCGTCGTCGTCGTCGTCCGGGTAGTCGACGAGATCCTCGTCGGGCGGACGCCGAGCGGGTGAGAGGCCCTCGCCCAGCTCGCGCTCATCGCCGTGGCTGCCGCCCGCGAGATCGGGGATCAGATCCGACGCGAGCTCGCGGGCCAGCTCGAGCTGCGAGGCCGGGACCATCACCCGCAAGGTCACCGCGGCCCCGACCATGCCCATCATCCCGCGGTGATGCTCGCCCTCGATCAACACCGGGATCCCGCGGGCCTCGAGCGACGCTCGGATCACGTGCGCTTCGGCGAGATCCCAGCACTGACACAGCGGTACGAGCTCGTCGGCCACGTGGACACTTTCACGTGGGACTACCGTCGCTTGCGATCCAAGCAGGTGCGCCGCTTCTCGACCAGCGGCCCGCAGCGGTTCCAGTCGACCCCGTAGGTGATCAGCGCCAGCGAGTAGCCGAGCACCGCGAGCGCGCTGAAGCTGATCGCGAGCGTGTTGTAGAGCTCGCCGTTCTTCACAATCCGGTCGTGCTCGGCGGCCGTCAGCCCCGAGCCGTCGGCGTAGGCGTCGTTGAGCTGGTTCTTGGTCACGAACCCGGTGACACCGAACGCGATGCCGCCGACCGCTCCGATCGTGCCGAGCCCGATGCCCGTCCAGAACAGCGCGGGCGTGACCTTCTCGTCGTTGCCCTCGCGCTCGCTCTCACCGATCGCCGCCGTCACGGCCGTCGCCTTGCTGG
>DATLLB010000323.1:0-6181 GCA_035538075.1 Enhygromyxa sp. | reverse complement strand
GTCGAGATCGGTGGGCTCGAGCAGCAGCAGCTCGCGCATCAGATCGACCGCGACGTCCGGCTGCCCGAGCGGACCGCGATGCAGATCGGCGAGCGCCCGCAGGCTGCGGACGCGCTGCTCGCCGTCGCCGAGCTCGACCAGCAGCTGGAGCGCCTCGACTCGCTGCTCGAGCGCGCCCAAGTCAGCCCGGTCCCCCGGGCGTGAGTACAACTCGGCCGCGATGCGATCGGCGGACAGTAGCGCATGGCGAGGATGAAAGCCGCCGCGCCCGGCCGCGAGGTAGTGCTCGATCGCGCCCTTGGGATTGCCCGATCGCTCCTCGGCATCGCCGGCGAAGTAATGCAGCGCAGCCGTGCGCTCGGGTGAGAGCTCGCGCTGCAGCGCACGCTTGAGCTCGGCCACGACCTCCGGCCAGCGCTCCAGCCGAGCGTAGCCCTGCGCCAGATCGGCGTGGATGCCCGGATCCTCGGGGTAGCGCTGCAAGCCCTGCTCGAGCAGATCGACCGACGCCTCGGGCCCGTCGGTGTGCGCGGCGATGCGAGCGACCTCGCGGATGGCCGTGGGCGTCAGCATCTCGCGAGCCTCCAGCGCAGCGATGCGCTTCTCCAGCAGGATCTGCAAGACCGGCGCCCCGCGGGTGCCATGGGCGACGCGGGTCCGCTCGAGCCCACGAAACGCGATGTCGTCGGCCGGATCGATCGCCAGCGCGCGAGCGAACAACGACCACGCCAGCGGGTTGTGGCTGTTGGGCTCGGCCGCGCGCAGCGAGATGGTCCCCGCCCGACACAGCGCGCGCACCTGGTGCGCCGGCACGCGCAGCAGATCGGCGAGCCGCTCCAGCGTCTCGATCGTCTTGCGGATGTGCTCGGGCCCGCCGAGCCGCTCGAGCACCCGCGCCTTGCAGTGCAGCGCCGGCAGGTAGTCGCTGCGGTTCTGCAGCGCCTGCTCGACGCGCTCGAGCGCGCCCTGCAGATCACCGCGGCGCTCGTGCAGCTCGGCCGCGATGGTCGCGAACGCGGCCTGCTCGACGTCATGCTGAGCGCTCGCGCCTGCGCGCTGGAGATCCTCGGAGCGCCCCACGTACGCGCTCTGCCGCTTGCGCTTGACCCGAAGCCGACCGCGTCGCGCGAGCGTGTGACCGGGGCTGCGATCGAGGATCTTCGCGTAGCCGCCGTCGGCCTTGTCGAGGTTGCCGGCCGCCTCCTCGGCTCGCGCCGCACGGTAGTGGTAGGCGAGCAGCTCGGGATCATCGGGCGCGAGCTGTTCGGCGAATTGCTCGGCCGCAGCCGCGAGCGCGCCCGCAGCCCGCGACGGTCGCCGTGCTCGAAACGAAGCCCGAGCGAGGCGCAGCTGGGTGACGAAGTCCTCGGGCCGCACCTCGGCGACGGCACCGAGATACTGGATCGCAACCACCGCCTTGGGCGTGAGCTCGGCCAGCTGCAGCGCCAGCGCGCGCCGATCATCCGCGCCGCGCTCGGTCGTCAGCCCAGCCTCCGCGAACGCCTGCAGATCGCGGCTGCGCCCGAGCTGCTCGTACAAGCGCAGCAGCAACGCTCGCGCCACGCCCAGCTGCGGCCACAGCTCGAGCGCGCGGACCAGCTCGCGGATCGCCCCCTCGGAGTCGTTCAGGTAGCTGGCGCGCACGTTGGCCGAGCGGTGCAGCAGCAGCGCGCGCGTGCGTGGCCCCTGCACCGCGCTGATGTGCTGCTCGAGCAGCCGCACCAGATCGGTCCAGCGATTGAGTCGCATCGCCAGGTTCTCGGCCGCGTGCAGGGCAGGGAGGTGACGAGGCCAGCGCTCGAGCAGGTGGTCGAGCTCGACGAGTGCCTCCTCCGGCTGATCGAGCCGCGTGGCCAGGATGCTCGCCGCCTCCAGCCGCAGCGCGACCTGGCGGCCGCGATCGGTCGCGTAGAGGATCCGCTTGCGTAGCAGCGCGAGCAGCCGCTCCCAGTCACGATCGCCACGCAGCAGCGCCTCGAGGCTGCTCATGCTGGCCTGGTGATCGTCGACCTGCTCGAGCGCCGACTCGAAGAACTCGCGCGCCCGATCTCGAGCTTGGTCGCGGTCGCCCAGCTCAAGCGCCAGCTCGCCCGCGCGGTGCAGCAGCTTGGCCCGCCGCACCGGGCTGAAGGTCAGGCGAATCTCCTGCTCGGTGACCTTGAGCAGCTCCTTGGTGCGACCCGAGCGAGACAGCAGCCGGGCGAGCCGCTGGATCGACGGCATGTGCTCCGGCACTTCCTTGAGCAGCGCGACCAGGTACTTGATGGCCTGCTTGGGATCTTCGTCGTTGCCGTGCAGCTGGCCGAGCACCGAGAGCAGGAACACCTTGCGCGCGGGCGACTCGGCGGCCTTGAGCTCGGCCTCGTAGAACTCGGCGAGATCCTCGGTGCGGCCCATCTGATGGAGCACGCGCTCGAGTCGATCGCGGGTCGGTCGATAACCAGGCGCGATCGCAGAGGCCTCTTCGTAGAGCCGCCGCGCGCCCTCGAGCTCGCCGAGCCGCTCCTCCAGGACTTGTCCGGCGCGCAGGTGGGCCTGGGCCGTCTCGGCCTTGGTCAGCCCGGCCTGCTCCGCGTAGCTGGCCTGCAGCGTGAGCAGCTCGAGCAGCTGCGCCCACAGGCCGTTGACGATCAAGTAGCGCGCCGTGTCCTCGAGCGCGGGGATGTGAGCCGGGAACAGCCGCAGCGCCTTGCGCATGGCCGCGAGCCCTTCGTTGACTCGATCCAGCCGGATCATCGCCAGCCGACCCACGCGATAGAACAGCTCCGCGCGCACGCCCGGCTCGCCGTCGCCGATCGCCCGCAGCTGCCCGAGGCACGCCAGCATGCCGACCTCGTAGCGGCTCGAGCTCATCGCCAGCTCTTCGAGGTTGCGCCACAGCGAGAAGTTGTCGGGCTGGGCCTCGGCCGCGGCCAGCAACAGCGCCGCCGCGGCCGGACGCTCGCGCTGCTCGTGCAGCACCAAGCTCGCGCGGGCCAGCGGCATCGCCCGCTGCCGCGGCTCGCGAGCCTCGGCCTCGGCCTCGAGCGCTTGCAGCATCAAGGCCACGTCGCCGGCCAGCTCGGCGATGCGAAACAGATCGCTGATCAGCCCGAGGTGGTTGGGCGTGAGCTCGAGCGCATGCAGCAGCATGTCGGCCGCGAGCTGCAGATCGCCGCCGTGACGGGCCTCGAGCAGCGCGAGATCGTGCAGCAAGCCGGCCGCGGCCCCGGGATCTTCCAGCACCTCGAGCTGACTCTCGAGGTTACCGATGGTCCCGAACACGTCGCCGCGCGCGAGCGAGACTCGCTCGACCGAGCGCAGCACCGCGAGGTCGCGCGGCGTGGCTCGCAGTGCCGCCTCGTGACACTGCTGCGCGGCCTTGAGGTCACGGAAGTAGCGTTCGACCAGCTGCCCACGCTCGCGGTACAGCGCCGCGGCCTCGCGCGGGTGTCGGGTCGCCCGGATCTCCTGATCGAGGAAGGTGACCGCGTTGCGGACGTCGTTGCGGTGCCCGTAGATGCGGTAGAGCACCCGCATCGCCGGCCGCAGCTCGGGCACCAGCGCAAGCGCGTTGCGCAGCTCGGCCACCGCCGCTTCTTCTTGATCGCGGGCGAGCAGCCAGCGCGCGACGGTGAAGGCCAGCACCGCCTTGAGCTCGCGCTGCTCCGAGCCGACCGCGCTCATCGCATCGCGGACCGCCGCGATCGGGAACTCGGCGGCTTCGTTCACCGCCGCGATTGTACACGTTTGGTGGCCGATCCGACCTAGGAATCACCAGCCGTGATCTCCACAGGCGCCGCTCAGTTCGAGCCGCTCGCGGGGGCGGAGAGCTCCGCTATGTAGTCGTTCAGGTGGTAGCGAGTGGGCTCGCGGCCGCGCTCGAGCTCGCGGCTGGCCAACAGCTCGAGGATCAGCTGCAGGGTCTCGAAGCGCCCGGTCAGGCTGAAGTACTGATCCTCGGGCAGCGGCGGTGTCTCGGCCAGCCGCTCGCTCACCCAGTCGTGGTCGGCCGGCTCGTGCTCGAAGTTCACGACCGGGTGTTTGCGCAGGTGGAAGCTGGCGTCGAGGCTCGCGCCCTCGGGCACGCGTGGATCGCCGACGGCAGGGGAGCCGGACAAGATCGCTTCGTAGGCCACGTCGACCGGCGCGAAGTAGACGAACGCAGGCTCGAGCAACAACCGCAGCGCGCGAGGATCGATCCCGTCGCCGATCCACGTCCCGCCGATCTCCCGCCGGATCAGCTCGCCAAACCACGCGCCCGCGTTGGCGGCCACCAGCGACACGATCGGCTCGCGCGTCTCCTCGCGCAGCAGCGCGAGGTAGTGATCGACGTAGGCGAGCGCGGTCGCTCCCAGCTCGTCGGGCAGCTCGACCTTCAGCGCGCGACGGACCTGCTCGCGAAACGCCGCAGTGAGCTGCTCGACGAGCGCGACCGCCCCAGCTGCGCCGCTCGACTCGCCGCCCTGGCGCGACGGTGGGGAGGCGAGCGAGGCGTCACCCTGTCCGCTCGCGCGCGGAGCCTCGCCCGAGTCATCATCGCGCTTCGTTTTTTCGCCCGGCTGGTCCTTGGCTTCGCTCATGTGTGGCGTCCAGCTTTACACTGAGAAGACGGCAGGGCTATGGTGCGGCCGTGACCAAGGTTGTTGGCGCGAGCTGGGCCGTCGAGGTCACCTACGCGTGTCGGTGCGGAGTCCACTACCGGGCGACTCGCTGGCGCTGGATCGACGCCGACGCTGCGGCCGACGAGGCCGATCGTACCCGGCGAGAGGGCCCGCTGCGTGGCCGCTGTCCGAGCTGTGGCGCAGCGGCCACCGGACAGAGCGACTGGCTCGAGCTCGAGCCCAGCAAGCAACGCTGCGTGTTGATCCTCGCGGCCAACCAACGTCACGCGGTCGCCGAGCTCATGCGCGATCACTTCGCGGCGGTGGTCGAGCGGGTTGCGAGCGGCGACGTCCAGGTCGCGGAGCCGTGGCTGTTGCGACCGCTGTGGCGCTTCGAGGACGAGACCGCGAGCACCGTGCGAGCGGCCGCGCCTTCGATGGCCGACGATCCCGAAGATCGTGAAGACACCGCTCGCCGCCGCCCGCCCGCGCACGAAGCTCCCGCAGGCACGCCGGTCGCGACCGGCGTGCCCAAGCTGGTCGGCGCCAACCCGTGGCCGCCGGCCAATGCTCCGAGCACGCCGAGCAACAACACCTACGTGGCGCTGCTGACCATGGAGCGCCCGGCCGCGGCCGAGGACGACGAAGAGATCGTCACGATCGCGCTCGAGCTCGACAACGCCGCGCGCTCGCTGTGGGGCCAGGCGGCCTTGCAGGTGCGACCGATCCATCTTCGTGGCCACGGCTATCCGCTGATCGGCGTGCGCTTGGTCGCCTCGTACCTCGGGCGCATGTCGCTGATCGACGGGCTCGTCGACGTCGGCAGCGAAGAGGCGGCCGAGCTGTTCGGCGCGCTCTCGCGACGCTTTCGCGTGCAGCTGGTGCTGCGCGGCGGCGACGGGACCTCGGTGATCCGCCGCGAGGTCTCGGCCCGCGATCTCGAGCGCAACGCCGCGCTGTGCCTCGAGTCCGCTCGCGCATCGCTGGCACGCAGCGAGTATCCGCCGCAGGGCTTCGCGATGGCGCTCGAGCGTCTGCGTGGGTCCGCGCTCGAGGATCGCCTGCGCGGCGCCGGGCAGACGCTGGTCGGCGGCGCCTATCGACACCTGATCTCGCCGCGCGAGACCTGGGTCGCGCTCGAGCACCTCGAGGCCGCGTCGGACAAGCGCAACCTCGCCCAGCTGCTCGAGGTCGACGGCCTCTCGATCGACGAGTACGAAGCCATCCGTCGGCGGGTCCTGGTCGCGTCGGTCGAGCACGGCTTGTGTGCCCCGCGTCGGTTCTGGCGACGCATCATCGCCTCGGGCCTGGTCGACGACTTCGACGACTACGCCGCCAAGCTGGCCCGCTCCCGCGCCGAGGCGGATCAGGACGGCGACGATCTCGAGGCCGAGCAGCGCTCCGCCGCGTGGGCACGGATCGCCGAGCTCTGCGATCTCAAGCAGCTCGAGTATCCGGTCGAGCTCGCGCGCAAGCTCGGACTCGAGACCATCGAGCGCGGCAGCGATCGCGCGCGCCGACGCAGCCGCTCCGACTCCGGCGGTCGCAGCAGCCTGCGCTACGACAGCGCGCGCCAAGACGCCAGCATGCGCCAAGAC